>NZ_MOAI01000050.1:0-32638 GCF_001976035.1 Ensifer sp. 1H6
GTTGGTCGCCTAACCAAGCTTCAACAGCAGGCGAGGGCACGGGGCCAGGAGCTCCGGCAAAACATTGGTGTCAAGAATAATCACGCGCCAAAATCCGGAGCGTCACGAATCGGGTCGCGTGCAGGTACCTTGAGCTCTACGCCCCCGAGGGGTTCGATACGCGCGCGAATGGCACGCGCCAGATTGGTTGGCCGCTGGCCGGCGGTGGATAGCGCAGCGCGAAGAATGTCGCGTGCTTCGTCTTCCATCGATCGACCGCGCGAGGCGGCGCGCAACCTCAGACGCTGTTTAAGTGCATCGTCGAGATTTCGGATCGTCATGCTGGCCATTGGCACCTCTCATTCATCATTGATTGCAAGCTAGTCATTGATTGCGTGAATTTCAACGGTAGCTAAGCGGCACTCCCGGATACTCTGGGCGCAGACAGAGCGCACCAGCGACCGCGGAGTTGGAGTCTTTTCAGTTAGATGCTGGAAAACAGTAGCCACAACCCCAAGCTCTGATGTCCGCTGTCTGGCAGCGCGCCCGCTTATTCCACTCACCCCGCTTCTCTGCGCTTTGCGAGAATCCAATCGACCGCGGCGGAAATATCGCGCAGTGTCGCCGTCGGTGCAGGCTCGAAACGGCCTTAACCGATCCTCAAGGCCCCAGCGACGTCCGTTTCCGCATCGTCGCCGATCATCACGGCCTCTCCTTCCGTGCAGTTGATGGTGGCGAGTGCCGAGCGGAAGAATGCCGGAGCCGGCTTCCCAAGGACAATGGCGTCTCTCTGGCTTGCGAATTCCAGTGCAGCGACGAACGCTCCCGCGTCAAGGCTGAGTTTTCCGTCGGAATCCCTGAACGTCCGATTGGCTGCGAGAGCGAGCAATTCGGCTCCGTCGACCAGCTCTCGAAATGCCGCATTCAGCGCTTCGTAGTCGAATGCGTCTCCCGCGTCGCCAACAACGATCGCCTTCCCGCGACTGCCTTCCAGGCCTTGGAATTCCTGAATTAGATCGGGGTGTACCAGAAGATGTGGCGATCGCTCGTGCTTGCGAAGCCAATTGCGCGCCGCCTGCGCCGGAGTGAAGAGTTCGTCGCTCGTAACCGAAAAACTAAGCCTGGCGAGCCGGTCGAGTACGGTTTGCTTGTTTGAGCGGGTGGTGTTGCTCACAAAGCAAACGAGGAGACCGGCCTCGTGCAGGCGCGCCACTGCTTCAGTCGCGCCAGGCACGGTATCTTCGCCATCATAGATGACGCCGGCGAGATCCAAGAGCACACCTTTGATCATCACATCACGATGACACGGAGAGGCAATGGGTCAAGCTCTTCCGACATAGCGGGTTGCAATCTCCCGGAGGATCGGATGCGGGATCTAATCGACCATCACCTGTGTGCGGTGTCATCAGTGGATCATCCCGAATCGGTCACTATCGATACGGGGAACCTATCGATAGTGATAGGCGGCTCCAACAATCATAACGAGTGAGGAACTCTAATTTTGAGATAGAGTTCGTGTAAAAAATCATTTACCATGATTTCAATGGCTTACGATCTCGCGAAAATCAGCATGACAGCCTTGCTGGAGCCGGCATTTCGCGCCGGTGTCGAATTGGCGCGTCTGGACGAGCGGATCGCCCGTTCGCCGGTCGGGCTGGGATGGATCGAGCGCACCCATTTTGCTGACGCCTGCGCCTCACTGTGGATCGACGGCGAACTCGTCCACCTCGAAGACCTCGTCCTCCACGACGCCACGAAGGATATTCGCACACCCACCCATGAGCTGACAATCGCCCGCGACGTCCTTCGCACCCGCCGGCGCATCGCCGCCCAACTCCCCGGCTGGGCGCTGTCCGCCGACGGCGCCCGCACTCTCAGAAAAACCGCGGAGATCACGTCGGCCGCCGCTGACGACGCGGAGCCGGCAGCTGCCAGCCGGCGCCCGGTCGCGACAGATCCGGAAGGGGAGGCAGAGGATGGTGATGACGTCGAAAATCTCCCCGGTCTCGACTATGCCGCCATCGATGCGGTGCTCGCTCGATCGGAGGCAGCGATCGAGAACGCAACCCGTTCCGGCCATGGCGGCGCGGCGGAAAAGGATCCGCTGGTCTATGATCTCGACTGGGACGAGGATGCGCGGCTTAACGAATGGCGCGGCATGTTGCGGCAAGCCGAAAACTTGCCGGCAGTGCTGCAGGCGATCATCGCCCTCGACGCCTGGAACGAGATTTTGGTCCTGCAACATGTCCCCTGGCTCGGCCGACTGCTTTGCGCCTCGATCTTGCGGCAGGCCGGTATCACCACCGGCGCCCATCTGGCCGCCATCAATCTCGGCCTCAAAACCATTCCGGTCGATCGGCGCCGGCATCGTGATCGGGAGACGCGGTTGCTCGCTATCGCCCACGGCCTGATCGCGGCCGCCGAGCTCGGTCTGAAAGAGCATGACCGGCTCGCGTTGGCGCGCTCGATGTTCGAGCGAAAGCTGGACGGACGCCGGACCTCATCCAGGCTGCCAGAGCTGGTCGAGCTGGTGATGGCGAAGCCACTGGTGTCGGCCAGCATGGTGGCGAAGGCGCTCGAGGTGACGCCGCAGGCGGCGCGGCGGATCGTTGGGGAGCTCGGGCTCAGAGAGATGACGGGGAGGGGGAGGTTTCGAGCTTGGGGGGTTATGTAAGTCTTTCCAGGTGCCCGCTAGAGCAGATGCCGCGATCTGGCGTCGGTTCTATCGCAGCCGACGTTTTAGCGAACGAGTGGATATCCGCCAAAGCCAGCTTACTTGTTCCTCGAGCCACCCCCACAAGCCGCTTCGCGCAACTACCCAAAGCAAGGCTAGTCCCCCGCACCAATACGGGAGGCTGGTTACAGTAGCATCAAAATAGGCCTTGCCCCAGTCATTCAAGGCGCTTCCGATCGCACCAAGCAGGATAACTCCTATCATGTAGAAGAGGAGACCTGGAGTGTTGGCTTGAAAACTAGCAAATGCTGTGAAGTCCTCAATTGGTTCATCTTTCGAACCTTCTCGCCAGTGGTAGATCATCAGACGTGATAGAAGCCGCTCTTCTTCGATAGCGTCCCGGGCGGCAATCTCTCGTCCGCGTAAGTAAGAGGCCCAAAGCTTGGCCTCAAGCCTGCGAACCTTCCGAAGGGGCGCGTGCTGCGTAACAAGGGCATGGCCAAGTTCGCGTATCAGAAAATAATGGACACGGACAATCTTGAACGCGTTGGCGGATGCCCGCTTGGCGATGGAAGGCGGGAAGCTCCGCTGTTCATTTAACCTGAGCTCAGTCAGCTCCAGACGCTGTGACGAGCTCACAAACACCTTTTCCTGTCCGACGATCTCTTGTGTGAAAAGAGATCTCGACTTGCCTGTTAGATGCAGCCGCAGCCGAACGTACTGTGGCCCAGTGCCAGAGGCCCGCAGCCGTTTGCAAAACGCTTCGGTGAACGTGATCGTAGAGCCAGGCCCTTTCAGACCGTCTTCTACTGGCGTAAGCGTCAGATCGTCGGCGAGGTTCACTTTATGAACTGTCACGAACGGCTCGCCGTTGTTCGTGGTCTCGTATCCTAGGTCAGTCTTGCTCCCCACCTCGACAACCATATTGAACACGGCATCGAGCGTCTGCCCATACGCCATTACATCACTCAGGTCTTGAACCTGTTCGAGCTGAAGCTCTGTCGGAAAATACAGGTAAATCCGCCTGAGCAACTCGGTGTTCGATAACCGGAGGCCAATATCCAGGAAATTGGTCTTAGATGGGTTGTCCCGCCAGAGATTGAAATGAATTTCAAGGTTTGGCCGTTGTGGCTCGACTTCGTTCGGCCGCGAAGCATTGCCACTCAACTCTGGCTCATACCAAATCGCCAACGTACCGTTCATTGCGCATCAAACCTTTTAGGCCGCGGGGCTGAGTGGAACGGCGAGCGGCCTACCAAGCTCATCGTCGATGTACATGTAGGATTGGGGAGGGGTGAAGTTGTCAATAAACTCACTTGGATCTAGAGGGATGTCGTAGCGACGGACATCTCCAACGGCGAGCGCGAAGCTACGCGTCCGCCCGAAAAAGTATTCGTCGAAGAAGGTTCTCGAAATTCCTGAATAGTCGCACGTCAACGCCCAGAGCTCATCCGGCGTCTCGCAAAGAATTTGATCAACGTCAAACTCCCCGATAATTTGCCCAATAGGCATAGTTGCATAGACTACTACGGTTTTCACATCCTTGGATCGATATACATTTTTGCGAAACTCGAAGCGCTTGGTGCCTTCAAAGATTTTCTCCGCAAACTCTGGCTTAATTGACAATAAGACTTTCATCGACCTTACCCAAATCTAGGATGTTTGAGAATTCAGCATCGCTGAGCGCCCGAAGGTCCCATTTGGGCTGAGGGGCGATGCCTACAACATCCAGTAGCGCGCCGCGAGTCGGCCGCTTCGCGAAAGCGGCGTTGTAAGTCATTTTTGCAATGTACAGGGGTTTTCCGTCAGCGTAGCGCTCGCGGAGCTGTTGTTCGTTGAATACGCTGTGGTCCTTCGCAAAAGCGACGAATGCATCTGCGTCCTTGAAATGTTTGCGGGAATAGGTCTCCTCGACAACGCATACTGACGTTGCTACGGACCTATAGTAGGCCTTCCCTTGAATGTCGGTTGTTCGGTAAAGAACGACTAGATCGCCACGTTTCATGCGGTTGAGGGAAAGCCCAGCGATATAGACCTTGTGGATCGAGTTGGCGTGAGGAACGTCTGCTACTGATTCCGGGTCTTCGGTCTTGAGTATCGAGTCCGGAAGCAAATCGGTATGGAATTCGGGTTTGATGGCCAGCAGCCATTTCGATCGTCCCGACGTCTGGATCAGAGGGTAATCTTTGACGATGTCGTTAGTCAGTTTTTCAAACGATCGCAGTAGGACGAGCTCTTCACCGTTGGGGGTGATTTTGACGCCCTTCTGTTCGAAGCCATAGCGCTTGAACAAATTGATAAGAGAGATGTGTGTATCGAACACAGTTACGTATACTTCTGACACGCCTTCGAGAGTCGCGTGATCGAAAATACGTTTGACGATCCTTTCGCCAAGCTTCGTGCCCTTGGCATTTACCTTTAGTGTACCGACTTTGAGCCTGCGTTTTGAAGGCAGTGGGGGCTGAACGTCTGTAATTTCTTCGGTCTCGACCTTGATGTATAGGAACCCCCGAATCCCCTTTCCGCCATCAACATCAATGACGTACACTGGCTCAAGAGCCTTCTTCTTGAACCAAGCTGAAAATTCCTGATACTGCGCCTTCAAGCTGTCGAAGAACTCGTCGTTCAAATCCACGTCTTTGAACTTTGTCGGGCGTAGTGTCTGCCCCATGCGCCTTCCCCCGAATCGTACGCAACGGAGCATAACAGCGCAGCAGATAAAGCAATACATCAATGCAATTTGAAGTAGCGGAAAAGTCAAGCAAACCTGCCTCGAGTCCTCAGGCATGACCCGGAGCATGAATATTCCTTGCAAGGAATGATTCGCCAGGTTAGCAAGTAAGTTGTTACGGAGTGGCATTGCATGGGTAAACTGGCGGGCAAAATCATCGAAGCTTCGGCGGCTAAGGAGTCGCGTGACCAGCATGCCGCAGGTGTCGACTTGCGGCGCCTTCGGCTTTTGTCCGGATTGACGCAAGCCGAGATGGCCGTACGGATGAATATCCAGCAGGCGGCCGTCTCGAAGCTGGAAAAAGGCGGCGAAGTATATTTGTCGACGGTCCAACGTTATGTCGAGGCACTCGGCGCCTCGCTTCGTGTCGACGCTGTCTTTCCTGCCGACGCGCGTCTCGTCTTACGAGTTAAAGAGGCGTTTGATGCCGAGTATGGGCATGATGACCAGCTTGTTTTCCCACTCATGGCGGATGAACCGTTTCGCGCCCAGCGTGACGTCGTCCTTTCCATTAGGCCGCAATATTCCGACAAAATTCTCGAAGGGCTCAAGACCGTGGAACTCCGTCGACGATTTCCGGTGTCGGCCCCGGGAGGAACGGTAGCCTATATTTACTCAACTTCACCCGTGAGAGCCATGGTGGGAGTCGCGGAGATTAAGGACGTCCTCAAACTCCCCGTGCAACAGATCTGGGCCGAGTTCGAAGATACTGCCTTTATAGGGCGCAACGACTTTGAAAGCTATTTCCAAGGCTTGGAGTTCGGATATGCGCTGCTGTTTGAGGATGTAAAGCCGTTCACCCGACCCGTACCCCTTACAGAGCTGCGTGAAAAATTTGGTTTTGAGCCCCCTCAGTCGTTTTTGTACGCGAGCAGGGATCTCCGAAAGGCCCTGAGACATGAGGCAACAGTCGTATCTCATTGATACGAACATTCTGATCGGTCTTGAAGATTACCGCGCTGTCGAAGCCGCATACGCCAAATTTTCAAGCCTCACTGCCGCTCATAAGATCACGGTCTTCGTCCACGAAGCAGCCCGTGACGACATCTCCCGCGACAAGAATGCGGAACGTCGCCGAATTTCCCTTAGCAAAATCTCGAAATATCAGACCTTCGGCAAGCAACGCGGTTTGAGCGACGCGGATCTTGAAGTCGAATTCGGCCCCTTGAGGCGGCCGAACGACTTGGTCGACGCAACCCTCCTGCACGCACTCAAGAGCGATGCTGTCGATTTCCTCGTGACGCAGGACAAAGGCCTTCACGAACGCGCATTCAAACATTCGGCAGAGCTCGGCGACGCGTTCTGTTCGTCGGCGACGCGGTTGATCTGCTCACCCAGACTTACGAGCCGAGGCAGGTCCCAATCAGACACGTCGCCGAGGTGGAGGCGCATATGATCAACCACAAGGACGAATTCTTCGACAGCCTTCGCGAAGGATATCCAGAGTTTGATGAATGGTGGCGGGAAAAGTGCGTTCGCGAGCACAGGCCTTGCTGGGTCGTTTATGACAACGACGAACTTGCGGGTCTGATTGTACGAAAGGACGAAAAGGCGATCGAAACGGATGCGGTGACCAAAGCCTCCAAGATTCTGAAGGTTTGCACTTTCAAGGTGGCGCCAGACAAGCGTGGCGTCAAACTCGGCGAGCTGCTTTTGAAACAGGTTCTCTGGTACGCCCAGCGAAATGGGTACGACCTTGCGTATCTGACGACCTATGAAAGCCAGGCGACGCTGATGAACCTTCTGGAGTTCTATGGCTTCTCACATGCCGGCACGAGAGACAATGGAGAGCTCATTTACGAGCGTGCATTCGCGTCGTCTAAACTCATTGATGATCCGTCAATCAGTGTCTTTGACGCGGCACGGAAAAACTACCCTCGCTTTCTTGTAACAGATCAAGTTAGAGGCTTCGGTGTCCCGATCCAAGAGGACTATCACGACACCCTGTACCCTGATCTATGGAAACCCAAGCAGCCGGACTTATTCGTCGGTGCGTCGCGGGCCGACCGTCCGGCGCGGCCAGGCAACACCATCCGGAAAGTCTACTTATGTCGAGCACCATCAAAGCTCGGCGATGCCGGTTCCTTATTGTTCTTCTACAAAAGTGCCTCAAAGGAGCAGCCCTCCCAAGCCATGACAACGCTCGGAATATTGGAGAGCGTCAGCTACGCAAACTCGACACGAGAGCTGATGAAATTGACGGGCGGGCGCTCTGTTTACAGCGAGGAACAACTAGAGCAGTGGAATGCAACGAAGGATAGGCCGGTTAAAGTGATCAACTATCTCCTAGCGGCCTATATTGAACCGGTAATCGGTCTCGACGAATTAAGAGATCTTGGTGTTGTGAACGGTAACCCGCAGCAGACGATCTACAAACTTAAGCCCCACATCCTCCGGCAACTTCTCGATCGCGCCAATCTGGAGTTTGAGGTTTGACACAGCAGGGGTTTGCGTTCGCCGGCATCCCACGGGCCGGGTGGTCGTCTGGCGCGTTTGCGAAAACGCCCGCCGCGGCGCTCGATTCAATCGCGACAAGAGAAATATGTCGGGCACGGCTAACGATCGCCTACGAGCTTATCCCCAAAAACACTGCCCAGCCAACGGCCAATTTCCGAGTAGTGGACGACACCTGCGTTCGCTGAGTATGTTCTGTTCCGGAAATTCTTCGGCACGGTCTTGTTTGTGACAATCAGCATTCTCTCTTCCGAGGCGTGATGAGAGCGCGCAGCTCGCGCGAGATGTCTCGTATCGGTGACTAAAATGACTCGGACTGTGTTTGTCCCGCGCTGCATCGTCATTCCGCTTTCGGCCAATGCGACATGCCACCACCCATAACCCGCAAAAAGATCGATGCAGAACTCCCTGAAATCGCTCGGTTTGCCTGAAGATAGCGCGACATCAATGCCAAAGCCGACCAGCGTCGCGCCCAGTCCAGACCCTGAAAGTTGAACAAATTCGACATTGTAATGCCGCGCCCCGAGCTCGATGACGCGCGAGGCCGGAATAGGCGAGTTTTTCATGGACCACATAACGCGAATGCAGTCGGCACTTTCCAGCAATACATCTTCGCAAAGCATGTTGAAAATCAGTCGCTTGATGTTGTCTTCAAGGCTGAAGTCGTTGTTATATCTCCATATACCAATCATGCCTAATGCGTTTCTATTGCGGAGGCTTTGAAGAAAAGTATCCTTGCTACCGCTTCGAACGACGCTTCCAACTAGCGCCTGTAACGCACACGAAAGAGTACGGGATGCCGTATGCATTCCCCCCATCCCGTTCATGGGAGTTCCTGTTTGGCGTAGTCTGTGGGCCGCGATTATCCAGACCATATCCGCTTCGGACAATGTCGAGAAGATCTTAGGAGTGGTTGCCGTGCTGGTGCGGGGCGTACCGTAGCTCATCGGTCTGATATTTATGGCGTGCCGATACAGAAATTGCTCACTGAGCGCAAGCGCACGATTAGCGTGCTCGGCGTCCTCGATATTGCTGCCGTGGATCCGAACAATAAGTTCCGGCTGCGACGGGTTTGCCCATTCGGCGTCGCCCGAAGCGTAGGTTTCAGTTCCTCCCCGGTTTAAGTGCCTGCTGCTTCTAAAAGGTCTGGTTGTAAGTGCGTGACCGGCCACCCCACCTGTTCCGACAAGCTGCCATACGAGATGCTTTGGAACGGCGAGAGCGGGTGTGAACGGCACAAACCGTAAGCGATTAATACCGAACGCTTCCGCAAGTGGACGAAACTTAGAGAGAGGAGTTTCCTCGGATACAAGCTCTTTAGGACCGTGAATCGCGATCGTTTCGCCTAACGTGAGGACCAGCAATTGGTTTAACTTTTCCCGGGCGGCCCCTCTGGGCCTATAATGACTTGCCACGTCCTCTTTGATGGCGGGTAACAGGACCGATACATCCCGCCAAGACGCGGCGCTTGTCTCCGAGGTTGACGCTAGATGCGCGAACGCACGCTCAAGCACCCAAGGGAAATGTTCCTGGCATTCACAGAAGGCAGCCATCTCAGCGGCGACAAGCGGAACCTTCTCCAACTCTCCACTTTTCAAGGCGTTGATGCCATATTCAACTAGCTGTGACCTAGTGCCGGCGATGAGACGGCCCTGTTCGGTTCTGAACGCCCATATGGCTTGCTCGCCTTCGCCGACATAAATTTCCAAGTCGCCAACCGAGATCGCGTGTCTGGTGCTTAGCCAGCTTGGCTGAAAACAGCCAACCGTGCCATCCTGATCGATTTTCTGTACGATATCTGAGTTCGCTCCACGACGACTGCGGAAAATCGGAAGCTCGAATCCCACTGCTCCGTCGGTAGAAGGTAGGGTGCATTCTAAGATCGCCATATCAGCCAATTATGTCTTCGAGCATTCCATTCTTTGCATAGTAATGCATGCATCGATCGGTAATCGTTGATGTGTACTCGCTCGGTCTGAGCCTTCCTTGAACATCGTAGGGCAGCATTTCGATGTTTAGGCGCCGAAGCTCCTTGCCGATCGAGGAGTCTACAAAAGTAGATGGGACGACTACGGCTTCAACCCAGTGAGCGATGGCCACCGGCTCTGCGAGCTGGACTTCGATACCCGATCCACGGCTGTCCATCGCATTGCTGTCTCTCGCATCGATGAGGGCGGAGTAGCTTTTGGCTTCGAACTGACCTGCGTCAAATTTTACCGGAGATGTCGGTTGTGCCTGTAAGTAGCTGCGGGCGGTTCCGAAGAATGTCGCGATGACACGGCCTGGTGTGTCCAGATCGGGTTCCAGAGCGAAGTCGCCAAGCATCATCTTCCGATGCAGATATGAGCGGTAGAAGTCGTTGACGAACGCTCCCGTGTCGAAGGGGAAGACCCGGCGGACTTCTCCGAAGAACGATCGTTTGAAAATAAGGCAAACGGGCAGATAGTGATCCATTGTTGTTGCGAACTCAGCCATGTTGGGTCTGAAGGATGGCCGACCATAAAACGTATAGAGCAACGCTTCCCCGGTGAAGACATTGCAATCCTGTGGTTCAAGGCGCCCCTCTACAAGCGCGTCGCCGAAAAGGTAGCCGTCGGTGCTATGGACCAACGGAAGTCGGGTTTGAGTTGGCGCAGTTTGGGCGACAAGTTTCTTGAGGCGGCCGTTACCTTTATCATGATCGTGCATGCTAACGCACCTGCTCCGCAGTCGGATCCAGCCTTATGACATTGTCGGACGATGCTTCTTCGCTTTTAAGCCATTCGTCGAAACGAGTTCGGGCTGCGTCGGTTAGAATGGAGGCAAACTCAGTTGGGTCACCCGCATAAAGACAATGCCGGATGACCGTGTACGGGTTCATTGTGTCACCCGCTGATTCAAGTTCCGCCTGATAGCGTTTGACCCTGCCAATGTGGCTTTTGAGAAAGTAATTGAACCGTCCGCGAGTGATGCCTTTGCGACGTGATGTGATCTCTTGCGTGAAGCCGTCGACCTTATGTTCCTCAAACGTGAACCGCGGGAAGAAGTGTTGAGCGATTCTAAGGAAACTGAACGCATCAAGCTTAGCAAATCGCGTGGTGCCCTGTGTGGTATGCGCTTGCTTTCCGCCGTCCGCATCCTCACCGGTTGCGTTAGTTTCCTGCTCGATTTCCTGATACATCTGAGCTGTTTGCTCAAGTTCCGCGCGGGTAGCGTCGCGGATGGCTAGGAATTCCCGGTCGGCCAGCTCAAACAACGCCGCCAGGGTGTTGATACGGCGCTTTAGGCTGCTTGGGATCGATTTCTTGTATTTAATCTTGTGATCAATAATGCTCCAAGAGTCCTGCACGACTGTCCGGATTTGAAGCTCGAATGAAAACGGAGCGTAAAGCCGATACTCCGGCAGGGCAGCGCGGTTCTCGTTCAGTTTGAGGTCCAGGTGTAACCCCTTGTACCCAAATGAGCTTTCTGTGCCTTCGACCTGAGCAATCTTGTCTGTGACCTCAAGCACCTCAAACTCATTAAGTACCGCCTGGCGAACTCTCTCGACATCGTCCTCATATAGGACGACCACTCTGATGCCGAGTACGTCAGTGATGTTGTCCTTGATCTCGTATTCCGTTTTCGACTGTTCCAAGGCTGCGCGGTACTTTCGCGTGAACTTGCTGACGCATTCTTCGCGATCTTTGAGTCGGCCATCGACACTTGCAAGAGCAATATCCTGCTGCGACAGAACGAGCGACCTGATAAGTGTTTTAAATGAGCTGACAGCGCCCGTCAGCGTATCCCGGTTCATATCGTAGAAGTCGCGAAATGCCACTTTTTCCGCATCGAAGTCCAAAGATGCCATGAGCCAATGCAATCCCTTGTGAAGCGTATAGCAGACTACCTGACTTGGATGGAAATTCCAGTCGGGGACAACCGCAATTTGCGTAGAGGAACGGCGAAATCCCGCACTGTTTTGCAGCACTCAGGTTGTCAGAAGGATGGGGCGACGGGTTACCTGAGACGAGCTTTTAGAAAAGCCGCTCGCAAGCAGAGATGCGCTGGCGTGCCTCGCCGCCAGACTATCTCTCTGGTATATGCTGCTGAAACAGCGAAAGGTCTTCCAATGCTTCAGCGCCCGGCGATTATCGACGAATTGCAGGTCATTCTCTCTGAATGGGTCGTCGGACTCGAATCCCCAAAGCCGATTGGCGCCTATCTTTTCGGAAGCACAGTCAATGATGGGGGTGTTCGTTTCGATCCGAAGGCCGGAGACCTCGACGTCATCGTCGTCCTGGATTGGGATCGGGTGCCGCCCGGCGAGAGGGTCGAGCAAATTAATGCGCTACGCCAGTCGAAGGAGGAGCTTGAAAGCCGCTTGTTTCGCAAGTTACGCAGGGAGAAGGGGTCCGAGAAGATCGTCAGCCTTGTTCCCGTTACTCCTTTCGAAATCGAACAGGCGGTGCACAAGGACAACGTCAAACACATCCTCACGGATGCGAGGGCGTTTGATCTGCTTGAAAAGTGCGAGATTGCAGGCCTTGACGGAGGCCGGGCCTCTCACCCCTTAAGCGACGCCCATCGATCGGTGCTCGCCTTCTTGCAGAAGAAGCGCGCGGAAGCCCTGTCCGTTTCACCCAATGGCGGAGGAGGCCTCAAGGTCGAACCTCACGACGATCCAGTGCCGAAGGAGCTGATGCGGAACTTCGCCGTCGCG
The DNA here is from genome assembly GCF_001976035.1 of Ensifer sp. 1H6. NCBI lineage: Bacteria > Pseudomonadati > Pseudomonadota > Alphaproteobacteria > Hyphomicrobiales > Rhizobiaceae > Ensifer > Ensifer sp. 1H6. The sequence continues at coordinate 12,520 of NZ_MOAI01000050.1, forward strand.
ACGGCCGAACCCGGGATACATCAGGATATCTCGGATATCGCCCGCGGTTTACAAGGAATCTCCCGTTTTGCGCAGGACGCTGCCGGCTGGACACCGATGACCAGCGCCTTCGCGCAATGGCTTGGTGTAAAGATGGGAGAGCGAGGGTCCGTCGATCCGGTGATCAGCCCGGATCACTATCTGCTGCTAATCGAGACGGTATACGATCTGGTCCGCGTCCAATATGCGGGAGATTCGGCGATCCGATACGTAGGGCCAGGGCCGATATCAGCTCCACCGAAGCATGCTCCGCCAACACCAGCGCTTCCGTCAACCCACCGACTTGAATCGACCTTTCGAGTCACAAAGGCGGACAAACTTGGCGGAACGAAGACCGACATTCTCCGCGCTGTTCGCGCGGCACGTGCGAACATGAAGGCCCGGGTAAGCAATCCCTTTGAACTGCTGTTCGAAGAGGATGCCAAGGTTTCAACTCTACTCGAGATAGATGACGTCGACTTGGATGCCAGAGCTCACCGACAAAAGGTAAAAGCCTTTGAGCGTCGGACTCTGGTCGCGGCACGCCAGGCGCGCTGGCAACAAGGGGTCGAGCTCATCCTTTGGTACGGAGGAACCTTGTTCCGCGGTGACGAGGAAACAATGGAGGAGGCCTGCGGAATAGGGATCGCCAATTGGTTTGCTGTCGCAGCGACGAACGTCGTTAATCCTGGCGGTATGTTCGAGGCTTTCCACCTCGACCTTTACCCGTCACATGGAATGGCCCTCAGCTTCTCTGGTAAACCCTCCTGGGTAAGGGACGATGGAAGGCCCAGTCCCATGTACAAGCTCGATCCTATGGATCTGGCGAGAGGCTTCGTACCAAATCTTGTCTCGAAATATCTCCACCTCGCTTCACAGTCGGGACGTGCTGACCTTCAAGACTACAAGGACAGCGTCTTCGACATCGCGCGGTGGGATTATGGACTGAAGTGATCGCGCGTCGGCGGTTCGCTCTACTGAAGCATTTTCTCCGTGGAGGGCGAGATGGCGCGGAAAACGAAAGCCAAGAAAGTAAAGACGAAACCGTTGACAAAGCCGCGCAGAAGACGCACGGCGGGCATCGGCGCTCCAACCGAATGGCAGATGGTCAAGGCGAAAGTCCAAGAGGAAGTGACCCGCCAGGCCGGTTTGAAGGGGTTCTCCGGTGCTGTCGTTTTGGAGGCCGGAAAGCTCACCTATACCTATGCTGGAAAACACGGGACCATAGGGCAAGATGCCCTTCTGCGCTATGAGGCTGCAATGGTCGATCGGGGGCATGCGGCAAAGGGCATGAGTGGTCCTGGGTTCGTCGAGCTGAAGCTCACCGCTTCGACCGTGGCCATCCTTCGCGGGCATCCGACGTCGATCAGGCAAAAACGTGTCGTGCCGCCGACAAAGGCTTCGCCACCTCCTAAGCTATCACTTGTCTCCTCAATCAAGGTTCCGTTGGCCAACACGCTTCTGAAACCAATCCTCGTGCATCTGTCGCAGGGTGAACGCCGCTATTCCGATCTTCGGCTCAAGCTTGCGGCTGAGTTCAATGTCCCAGCTAAGATGGTCGGCGTCTGTGTCATCGACAGAGAGACTGGAGAGGAGGCGTCGTTCGACATGATCTTCACCGATGCAATGAACCACCTGCAGAACGCATCGCTTACCCGCCGCATGAAGAAGATGGTGTCAGTTGTCCCTGGATGGGAGGCTAAGACCATCCCAGCATATGTGCCGCCCAAACGCCGCAAGAGGCAGAGGACGCCTCTACCTACAACCGCAAAATTGACTGGCGAGATCAACGTCGACAAGCTCCTGTCCTCGCTTCCGGACAAGGACCCGTTCAGCCTCCTCAAGATGTGGAAGAACGCGATCCGCATTCTCGGTGACAAAGATCGGGCCTCTCAACAAGGCAAGGCTGCATCAATGGCCGCCGCGATCTCGAAGGAATGGGATCGGCGCGCAAAGTCGATGCCGGATGATGCCTATTTCAAATGGCCCGACACCGATACTCCTGGCGGCGGCCGCCACGAGCATTATCGCGGCCTTCGCGGCGAAGGGATGCTGCGATACCTCGAATACCAGGTCGGCAAGAACGGTGGGCACTCATCCTTTCGGCAGGCTTTGTTGTCGAGGATTTTCGAGGGCGCATTGCCGCCTGTTTTCGACCGCGTCTACATGGCCGAATGGGGTGCGAATGGCACATCTGTTCGGCTTCATAAGATGTCGCACTGCCTCGCTACTTTTGCGCGGAACTTCAAATACCAAGATGATGACAAATTCGACGAGGCGATCAGGCATTGGGAGGCGGACTTGGAATTCCTCCACGACAAGTATTATCTCGGAAAGTTCGGATTTGGGTGGCCATCGACCACGATCTGAAACCATCCCCTTGCTATGTCTTCTTTACCCGCTCTTCTTGAAAGCTCATCGCAATGCCATCTTCCCAACACATCAAGTTGATCGAGTACGTGTCCGATACCTAACGATAATCAACACTGCTAGTCGGCAACAGGCTTTGTCCGCTTAGGGCCGAAAACTAACCCCAGCAAACTGCGGCTGCATGGCCGTTCCGAGTAAGGCCGACCGCGCTCTCCATCGCAAGCCGGTATCGAACTGAACTGTTATTATTGGTGGTGGGATCAGGAGCTGTTCCCGCTACCGCGCGACACTAGGTCCTGGGCTGCTCCCCGTCGTACGATCCGCTTATTACCCAGATGAAGCTTTGAACATCAATGTTGTCTCGTGGTTCGAGCTCTGCGAGATCGAGCTTTGTTGCCGCCGTAAGGTCCAGAAGACTTTCGTAGACGCGGATGTCCAGTTCAGGGCGGTAAAGGCTTGCGAAGCGGTGCCCGATTCGCTCAGCGAAATCCCTGGTTGCTTCCGGCTTGAGGAAGATGTGTTCTGACGGTCTCCAGAGAAAGGGCAGATAAGTGACAATCGTCCATTTGTTTGCCTGAAACGGGGACAAGATCCGGTCAAGCTCTCCCAGCGATCGCTTCCTGTCGCCTTCTGCAAAGATCGCCGCCGCTTGAATGAAATTCTTTGCCTCTCTGCTCCGAAGGACGTCCTGGACTCTCGCCTGCTCTATCGAAAACAACATGTTTGTCGCCCGGAAGGCTGACAGGACTTGCTCCGGGTCTGCATCTCCCGTCAATGCTTTCTCAAGCGAGCTGGTCTTTTCCAAGTTCAACTTGGCCTTTATCTTGTAGGGTCGCTCACTGAATGCATCACCATGAAAGCCGCCAGGATAGTAATGCAGGAAAAGTTTCTTCGCACCATCCATTCCGGCATACCGGCCCATGGCCTCGCCGACAGTCTGCAATAAAATCCGCCATGCGGTGTCAGCATCGGCTTCCTCGGAAACTCTCTTTCGGTCTGCCAATCCGAAAAATCGGCCATCCCGTTCGACCAGGTCGAACGTTACCTTGCCAATTTTCTCGGATCGAATGGTTTTGGGCGGTGCCATATACTGCTTCCTGTTTTCATCAATTGCGAGCTCCGCTCAAGTATCGCACCTGTTCGAGGGCTTTGACCGGATAGTCGGGGCCTTTCTCCAGTCTTGAATATTTCTATCTGCGGTTCCAGCCCACAATAGTGCAGGCGACAGAAACAATCCGGATTTCGAACTCGGCGACCGCGCTGAAATATCGCAGACAGACCCGGCAGATGATCAGGTGTTCAAGCCGTGATCAGAGGCGGTTATTTACTCATATCTGTTTTGACTATTTCAACGATTCACCCATACGTTGCGAGGCCGCAGGGAGGAGAATCAGGCGAGCTCGAAGAGCCTCTGTCTCCCGGTGTAAGGGAATGCAACGAGAGGGAAGATTATGCCGGGTCCACAGGTTGAGAGATTGGTAGACGAAATTCTGGTCCAGCTTCCTCGCAACCCCGATCTCGACCATGCCCTGGCAGCCGTCGTCGCAAATATGTCGGCGTTCATGCCCGATTTTGCCGAACGCATGGCAGAGGAAATAGCCGAGGCTCGCACCAGCGTTGCGCGCCAGATGGAAGATGTCGAGATTCTTCATCGTCACTCGGTGATGCGAAAGCGTGACCGCTGGTACTTCGGGGCAAAACCAAGCGACAGACACTGGCCGGCTCTTCGTGCATATCTCATCGCGAAAGGTCTTGATGAGAACGATGTCGAGACAATCGACGAAGCATCCAGCGAGGTCGTGTCGCTTCTTGAAAATCCCCGCAAGGAAGATTTCCAGTGCCGGGGCCTCGTTGTAGGTCATGTTCAGTCAGGCAAGACCGCAAATATGACTGCGGTCATCGCAAAGGCGCTGGATGCCGGCTACGACACGGTCATCGTACTAGCGGGCCTGACGAATAAACTTCGCTACCAGACACAGATGCGGATGTATAAGGATCTGGTCTCCCGATATCCACTGGACTGGCACCCCTTGACGCCGAATGTCGAGCACCTGGATTTCAGGGCCCCACCCCAGGGTGGCTTCCTGGCGCATACCGACAAGGCCCAGATTGCGGTTGTCAAGAAAAACCCGTCACCATTGAAGCAGCTCAAGATCGCGGTCAGGGGGACTCACCCGATGGCGCTGAAACGCCTGCGCGTGCTAGTTATCGATGACGAGTGTGATCAGGCCAGTGTAAACAGCGCGCGTGGCGAGTTCGATGTAACTGCGATCAATGCCCACATCCGCGAGTTGCTCGCGATGATCCCGGCTGTCTCCTATATCGGATACACCGCGACCCCGTTTGCCAATGTTCTGATCGATCCGTTCCGTAGGGATGTGCGGGGCGGGAGTAACCTGGACGATCTCTATCCTCGTGACTTCATCACGGCATTGCCTTCATCACCAAACTACTTCGGTACGGAAAAGCTGTTCGGGCGTATCCCCGATGATCCCGAAAATGTGCGCCCTGAAGATGAGCCACTCGACATGATCCGGGACATTCCCGATGCTGACGCGACGGCAATGCAGCCGGCCAGTGTCGCCGGGCGTGACACATTCCAGCCTGAGGTAGCGCCGACGCTGGTCAATGCCATACTTTACTATCTTGCCTGCTGTGCAGCGCGACGCGCGCGCGGCGATGGCGGAGAGCATATGACGATGCTCGTTCATTCATCCGCGTACATTCTGGCGCATGAAAAGGTTGCTGCGGCTATAGAAGAATGGGTCAGCTCGGTGCGTTCGACGCTGACGGACCCGGAAAGTGAGGCCGGCAAGCAGCTTTCTTCGGTGTGGACGAGTGAACAAGGCCGTTTGCCTTCTGATATCACGTCAGCCGCGCCCGTTACTCTCGAACAGATTTTTGTGCATTTGCCCGATGTGCTGGAAGCACTTGAATTTCCTGTTGAGAATGGCCCGAGCGACAGCAGGATCAACTACGATCTTCCGGCGCGGACCTACATCGTCGTTGGCGGATCAATCCTTGCACGTGGTCTCACCCTCGATGGTCTCATGGTCAGCTACTTTCTCCGAAGTGCCAAGCAGTATGACACCCTCCTGCAGATGGGCCGCTGGTTCGGTTATCGCGCTGGCTACGAGGACCTGCCCCGCATCTGGATGCCGCCGGATCTCAAGCTTGCTTTCAGGGCGCTTGCGAGGGTCGAGCGTGAGATACGGGAAGACATCGGGCGCTACCATCTCGAAAACAAGACCCCGATGGATATCGCGGTCCGCATTCGTGCGATCCCGGGGATGGCTATCACCAGTGCCACCAAGATGCGTTCGGCCAAGACTGCAGCAATAAGCTATTGGGGAACGCATCGGCAAACCTTCCGGTTCGAACACCGTAATCGCGACGTGCTCAACAGCAACTGGGCCGCGGGCGGGGGACTCCTCAAGGCTGCAACAGCGCAAGGTCTGCAAGTGCAGGGACAGCCGGAACTCTGGAGAAAGGTTCCAAAGGACTTGGTGCTGGATTTCGTCCAGAAGTATGCGTTTCACCCCGACCACGGTGAACTCCAGGCACACGTTCTTTTGCCATTTCTGAAACAGGCTGATCCGCGACTGGCACTGTGGAATGTTGCTGTCGTGACATCCGGCAAAGGTAAAGCCGCGAAAAAAAAATCTCGGTCCCGTCATCGGAGCCGGTCTCGTCAATCGCGCGCGCCTTGATGATGCAGGGTCTTCCGCTGATATCAAAGCGCTGATGTCGAAGGCTGACCTGTGGTTCGATTGCGAAGGAGCGGCCCCCGCCGGTGAAGGCTGGGAAGAGCTCAAGCAGATGCGTCAGCGCGAGTTGGGACAGGTCCCGCTGCTACTGCTCTATCCGATCGACCATGAATCACCTCCAACGGGAAACAAGGGTACGCGTGTTTCGCTCAATGCCGTCGAAGACGTCCTGGGCCTTGGGATTGTGTTTCCGGGCAGCGTGACTGAAGGCGGGCAGTTTGTATCTGTCGACCTCCCGTCACTTTCAACAGAAGACCTTGAAAGAATGGAGGCCGAGGAAGCTGCCGAGATTGCCGTGATCGACGCCGAAGAGGGAAGAATTGTTGTCGGGGAACGGTCATAATGGACATCGGGGAAAAAACTGCCCGGGCGGCGTGGACTGTGCTCCGGGCAGGTGGTAACGAGCCCGCCGGACTCGGAATTCCGACAAAAGCCTCATCTGTTACGACTGGTAATGGCGTTGTTCGCTTTGCACTTGGGCAGAACGGAGAGGCTCGTATTTTGCTTCCACTCGGAACCGCCGAGAAGGGAAATGTTGTTCAGGGCGCTCCCGCACTCGACGTTCGTGTTTCTGTGCTTGGAACAGCAGGCAAGTCACAGCGGTTCCTTGATCTGACCTGCCTTCAGCGGGATCTCGATAGCGTATTTGCCGAGGTTGCCGGACACATCCTCGCGAGTATCGAGAGCGGTACGCGTTGTCTGGATGCTGCCCGAGCAACGATAGCAGAATTCCGGGCGCTCCTTGTCCGCCCGGCCGGGAGCGATGTATCCAGAGAACAGATTGCCGGGCTCGTCGGAGAGTTGCTTGTCCTCAAGCGCCTGCTCGACCGGTCTCCGGAAGCCTGGAAAAGCTGGCGTGGTCCGGCGATGGCCAGACACGACTTCATGCGGGCCAATAATTCACTCGAAGTGAAGGTGTGTCTGGGTAAAGGACGCACCAGGATCACCATCAACGGTCTCGAACAGCTTTCGGAGCCGGCAGAAGGACTGCTCTTCCTGCAGCATTTTGAACTGGAGGTTGCTGAAGCAGCAATGCTTTCGATCTCCAGCCTTGGTCATGCGGTGCTGGACGCTGCCAGCCAGCCGGCTGAGGTCAGAATGCTTCTGGCAGCGGTCGGGTGCCACGACATCGACGATCCGCTCTGGAATACAGCTTCGTTCCGGCTCGAACGGGAAACCCTGTATGCCGTCGCAGATGGCTTTCCCCGGCTGGTCTCATTCTCTTTTCCCGGAGGGATCACGCCATCGGGCATTTCTGATGTAACCTACACAACTGACCTCGCTTTCGCCGGTCCCTTCAGACTGGACACATCCCGCGCGCGTGAGGTCGAGGATCTGTTCCTGCCATGACCCGCCTCAGCCTCCACAGTGAAAGTTACGGCGTCACCGGTAACATCGGAGAGAATTTCCTTCGTCTTCTCGGAACGCCGGCACTCAGCCAGCTACAGACTGTTATTCGTGAGTCCGTGCAGAACATCGCCGATGCTGCCAAGCTTGGCGCAGGACCGGAGATACTGCTGCGCCTGAGGCGTCTCAACGCGGCTGAAATGCGGTGCTGCAGAGAAAAGCTGCTGGCGGAACTTCCCGACGAAGCAAGGTCCCACCAGAGTCTGTCGAGTTTCCTCGAGACAAAGAATCCGGTCGTACTCGAGATATGCGATTTCGGAACGACAGGACTTGGTGGTCCCACCCGGGCCGACAAGATCCCGATCGGAACGAACAGGACCGATTTCATCAATTTCCTTCGCAATATCGGCACGCCACGCGACACCGAATATGGCGGCGGGACCTATGGCTTCGGCAAGGCGGCTCTCTATGGCGCGAGCAAGTGCCGGACTATTCTTGTTGATACCCTGACCGAGGAAGGTGAACGGCGTTTCATCGGTTGTCACATCGGTGCTCGCTTCGAGACTGAAGAAAGAAGAATGCTAAAGCAGTTTACCGGCCGGCACTGGTGGGGTGTTGCCGATCGCAATGATGGAATTGCTGATCCGGCGCGTGGAAAACAGGCTACCCAGCTGGCCGCGGCGATCGGCTTTCCAGAGCGCGAGGAGAACCAGTCCGGCACATCCATCATGATCCTCGACCTCCAGACGGATGGCGAGGAGCTTGCAGTCACCGGTCAAAGGATCGTTGAGGGCCTTCTGTGGAGTTTCTGGCCCCGGATGATGAGAACTACTCCGAAAAAAAGACGGTTTACCTGCCGGGTAATGGTCGGGGAAGACGAGCTGAAGATCCCTGAACCCGAGGAGTTTCCCCCTCTCGATCTCTATTGCAAGGCAATGCGTGCGGCCCGTGCCGGCAAAGGTAACGATGTCCGCCCTGTTTCCTGCCAGCGCCCCGTCAAACACCTTGGCAACCTTGCTCTGGAAAAAGGCCTGCGGGGAAAGAGACGGCCAGTTGTGGCCGGGGACAGCCTTTTTCCGGCTTCCGCGCATCATATCGCTCTCATGCGGCCAGTAGAACTGGTGGTTCGTTATCTCGAGGGTACACCACTCCCTGATGAGCGATTTGAATGGGCAGGGGTGTTCCTTGTTGACCGTGAGGACGAAGTCGAAAGTGCTTTCGCCCGGTCTGAACCTCCCGCGCATGACGACTGGGTCTCCGGGAACATGGAGAGGGGACACGCCAGAACGTTCGTAAACGTTGCACTGCGCGCTCTTGAAACAGCCGCACGTGAAATGGGTGAAGCAGGCCCCTCCAGGATCTCTGGCAGGTTCGAGGCACCGCCGCTTGCTCGTGTCGCCGGTCGACTGGGCGGTGCATTGGCCGGTACCGGTGGAGACGGAGCCGGGCCGGTGCGGCCTGCTGGAGACGGGGGAGGCGCTGGCGGTAGTTCCGGCCGTTCGGCGCGAGTGTCTCGTCCCGTTTTCGATCGGCTTGTCAGGGAGGATGGCCGAACGCTGGCGGTATTCCTGACCGATGTTGTCCAGGGTAACGGCACGTCCGGCTATGTCCTTGTCGCCAATGCCTCAATTGCGATGGATGGTGTTGCAGCGAAGCGGGACCCGTCACTCGATCGTCCGGAAATTGTAAGAATGCAGTCTTCCGGGGGCGAGCTTTCGTCCGGATCCTCAAGGCTTGATCTCGGAAAAGCCGAAGGCCGCTTCGAGATCGTTGCGGAGGTTCCTCGTGATTGTGCAGTGACTGTGGACGCTGAACTCATAACATTGGAGGTCGGATGAGCCGGCGCATTGCCTTTCCTTTCCTCACCCTTCAGGATCCCGCGGTACTGACGCAAGTCTGGAAGATTGCCGTTGGCCACGGTGAGTTCCTCGACAGTGGCGAGTGGCTTTCGGACTGGGACGCCTCGATCCCGCTTCGTTTAAGTCGATCATTCGGTATCGACTTTGCGACAGCAGCGCGCGATCTCGAAATAGATGCTGATGATCTGAGGCTGGCTGTCATTTTACGCATAGGCAGCGGTCAGGGACGTCTGTCACGTTCAATTATCGGCAGGGAGCACCGGGTTCTCGATGCCGACCATCCCGTCACCGTTCTGGAAGTGACCATCGATGGAAGCCAACTGTCGTCGGTTCTTGATTTGCATATTGATATTACACTTGCCGATGATTGCAGTAGCGGAAGCGACCTTTCACCATCGCGGAAAGGTGACCGGGTCTGGCGGGACACCGCGCGGATCAGGCTTGAGGGCGAGGAACCCCGGCTGCCTATCGAGGTCGCTGACCTTTCCTCGTTGCTGACCGGCGTTGCTGCCTTTGCGCCCTGGTATCTGGAATGGTCTCCGCGTGACTGGTCACGTGATTTCCATGGCGCCATCCGTCTCTATCTCAGCAGCGGCCACCAGAACCTGATTACACGGATCGAGGCCGAGGATACTGAAGTCCTGCGCATCCTGATGGCTGATGTCATGAGCCAGGTGTGTGAAAGTCTGCTTCGTGAACCAGACGCATCCCTCATTCTCGAAAACTGTGCGGAAGGATCTATCGGCGCGCAGGTAGAGTTCTGGCTGAAACTGGCGTTTCCCGGTCGCGACGTCCGTTACGCGAAATCGCTGCTGGAACAGCGACCCGGCCTGTTCCGGGCATCGATGCAAGCGCTCGCAAGTCAGCAGGTACAAGATATATGATCACGTTGATGCCTCGCCTTTCCGGTGCAGCAGCCCAGCAAATGCTCGACGAGATGCTTGCAGATGACGGATTTCGTTGGCCAGGCTTTTCGGCCGAGACGCTCCCGAACGGAGCACGCTTCGCCGCAACCGGCGGATCTGTCATACATGCCACACGTTTGAGAGAACTGCGAAAAGAGCTTGTGGCTCTGGCCGTTGATTTCGGATTTGGTGCCGAGGACAGGAAGAACCGCTTCGGAGAGTACGATAGTGCCCTGACGCGCTGGATCGCAGGGCTGACCGAGTTCAGTTCAGGTGAAGCACTTCGTGACGATGTCTGGTGTTTTATCGCCGTCGCCATGGCTCCCGACATAGTGCACTGGCGCTTTGGCACGTCGAGAGAACGCTATCTGGGCGGTGTGCGAAACTGCTTTCAAAGGGCCTGGCTGCGTGCCCGAGCCTTGGATCGGGGACCATCCCATTCCGATCGATGGGGTCTTGTTGACCGGCTGACAGAAGATGCGCTCGTCCAGATAACCGAACGTCCGAGCATTGGAGCGGACCCGGTTCTGTCACTTGCTCTCGCAGAGGGATGGGTTCGGGCAGCAAGCCGCATAGGGCGGCCTCGCATGGAGGCTGTCATGCGTCAGGCAACGTTGCGACTGCGCGTGCGAAACGAGGTTCAGGCCCTGACGCTTCTGGATGAAGACGACCTGACAGATATAGTGGATCAGTTTTTCAACGCCGCCTCGGAGCAGACGATAGCTGTTTCGCTCTCGGTGGATAGCTCTGCCAACCCGGATGTGGGAGAGTCCGGAGTTGCAAACGGGGTTTCTGCGCCGCTTCGCAAGAAAGCGTGGTCACTCTGGAGGACCAGAACGTCGGGATGACCTTCAGTCCTTCCTCGAAGTTTGCGTCTTGCTGATACGGCGTGAAGCGTCGAGTCTTCTGTGGTAAGCGCAGAACATTTGCAGAACATAGCTTGCCGACCGGGAGTTTTTTTGCCAGTGTGGCAAAAAATGACCCAGAGAATGGCAGGTGATTCGTGCAGCACGCGCAACCGGACGAGAACGAGTTCAATCATTTGTGTCAGCGCGCTGGTCTCACCTCAGGTGAGGCTGCATCCCTGATTTCAGTTTCCGATCGTACCGCGGCCCGCTATGTCAGTGGCGAGGGGCGCCCGACCGATCTCGCGCTCAGGGTCCTGAAAGACCTTGCCGATCGTAAATGTGCAGGCAAGGGGCCGATCTCGTTCCGGTTCATTGACCTTTTTGCCGGTATTGGCGGCCTGCGGATCGGCTTTCAGGGCATCGGCGGACATTGTGTGTTCACGTCGGAGTGGGACCAGAATGCCCAGAAGACCTATGGCCTGAATTTTCGCGACAATCATCGTTTGGCTGGTGATGTGCGGGAATATTCCGAAAACCCCGACCTGATCCCGGAGCATGACATCCTGCTTGCCGGCTTTCCGTGCCAGCCATTTTCGATCGCCGGCGTTTCGAAAAAGAACGCCCTCGGTCGACCCCACGGTTTTCTCTGCGATACGCAGGGCACGCTCTTCTTCGACACTGCCCAGATCATTGCGCATCATCGACCTGCAGCTTTTGTGCTCGAAAACGTCAAGAACCTTGAAAGTCATGACAAGGGCAGGACGTTCGCCACGATTATCAATGTACTCACGAACGAGCTTGGCTATCACGTTCAGACACGGGTGATCAGCTCCGAGCACTGGGTACCGCAGCGGCGCGAACGTATTTTCATTGTCGGTTTCCGTGAGCCGACCGACTTCGATCTGAAGTCGCTCAAACTTCCGGCAAATGGACCGAAGCTTGGAAGCATCCTTGATCCACATGACGAGGTCGATCCGAAATACACCCTGACCCCACGTCTGTGGGAATATCTGCAGGCCTACAAGGAAAAGCACAATTCAAAAGGTAACGGTTTCGGATACAGCCTGTTTGGCCCTGATGATGTGACGCGGACACTCTCTGCCCGCTATTATAAGGATGGATCGGAAATCCTCGTTGCGCAGCCAGGTAAACGGCCACGTCGACTGACGCCCCTGGAATGCGCCCGTCTGATGGGCTTTGACCGGGGTGATCGACGCTGGAAAATACCGGTGTCGGACACGCAGGCCTACCGGCAGTTTGGTAATGCCGTTGTGGTTCCGGTTGTCGAGTTTCTCGCCGATGCAATGAAGCCGTTCATCGAGTCCGCGTTGCTGAGAGGCGCGGGCCGCTCGATGGCGGCACCCGTGACTGTGACCCGCCCCGATCGGGAGCCCGTGCGCGCTCATGGCTGACATTGTCACGGCTGAAGTTCGCAGCCGGATGATGTCGGGTATCCGTGGTGCCAACACGAAGCCGGAACTTCTTCTGCGCAAAGGGCTCCACGCACTGGGGTTTCGCTTTCGGCTGCATGATCGCTCGCTTCCCGGAAAGCCGGATATCGTGCTGCCGCGCTACAAGGCGGTCATCTTCGCGCATGGCTGCTTCTGGCATGGCCACGATTGCCACCTGTTCAAATGGCCTTCAACTCGCCCGGAGTTCTGGCAGGCGAAAATAGCGCGAAATCGGGCCGTCGATGAACGGACCGACACAGCACTTTCGGAAGCTGGATGGCGCCAGGCGATCGTATGGGAGTGCGCCCTCAAAGGTAAATCGCGACTGCCGCTCGACGACGTCATCGAGTCGTGTGCCGAGTGGCTAAAGTCCGACCGCCCGCGACTGGAAGTCAGGGGAGGATAGAATGCGCCGCGGGCTTTTGTCAGATCTCTTTACCGGTGTCGTCGCGAAGCGTTTGACGCTGGTGGAAACTATTACGCACAAATCGAACCAGCACGAGTTTCAGGGCACGAGACCTCTTCGCCGACTTCTGGGTGACGATGACCGCAGAGGTATCGCGACACGCTTCATCTGGATATCCGGCGAGCAGGAGGCCCTGGCGGAAGAAGGCTTTATGAGCTGGTCTAACGTGCGCAAAGGAAAGCCGCGCGCACCGGAGTATCACCTCTACTATTCCTCAAACGCCGTCACCGAGCTGATGCAGCCTGGCGACATGCTGTTTCTGGCTTTGCAGCAAGATGGCTCGATCCTCGTTGTTGTAACGCCGTCTGCTACGATCCAGAACCAGCTCCTCTGGTTGTTTGCGCTGGAGGAGCAGCCGGAATTCGCCTTCACATTCCAGGAGGTCGATGGCGCACATAACGCCGAACTCGATTTTGCAGCGCGCTATATTCTTGATGAGCTGGGGATCGAGCCGGAAGAGCCTGAAGCCGATCGGCTTGATAGCCTCATTGAACGGTTCGGTCTCGACTTCCCGAAAACACGCGTGTTTTCGGAGCTGGCGCGGACATCAATGCCGGAGGTTTCTGCTGCCGATGATCCAGACCTCGCCCTGATCTCTTGGATGGATCGCGAGGAACAGCTTTTCAAAAGGCTGGAACGGCGTATCGTCGCCGCACGTATTGGCAGTGGCTTTGGTGCGGCTGGCGACGCTGACGTTGAAGGATTTCTTGCGTTTTCGTTGAGCGTACAGAACCGACGAAAGGCGCGGGCGGGGCAGGCCCTCGAAAATCATCTTGAGGCGGTTTTTGCCGCGCAGCAGATTCGATACGTTCGGGGCGCGGAGACAGAGAACCGGAACAAGCCCGATTTTCTGTTCCCGGGGCAGAAAGAGTATCGTGATCCGCTTTATCCGGACGCGAGGCTGACGATGCTCGGTGCCAAGTCGACGCTGAAAGATCGCTGGCGCCAGGTTCTGTCGGAGGCTCTCCGGATCCCGGAAAAACATCTTCTTACCCTTGAGCCCGGGATATCAGAAAACCAGACTGACGAGATGCAGGCCAAGAAGCTGCAGCTCGTCGTGCCGAAGCGGTTGCACAATACCTACCGGCTGACACAGCAGGCATGGCTGATGGATGTTGCCGACTTTGTCTCTGTAGTGCGATCTCGTCAGGAGACCTGATCCACTCAGTAGAAATCAGCAACTGTTGCGGTCGCACACTCACACAGCCCGGCATACGGAACGTGCTGTGCGGGGTCAGTCGGTCCCGCTTCTCTTGCGACCGCTATGCTGAAGCTCCTGCGGCTGACCTGTTCCCGCATGGCCCGTGGCGAGAACTCCTGAAATCCCGCCTGCCGCGGCGCTATGCTGATTTCTCCGGTATTCTTCATTGTTCATCTGAGCGACCGCCTGCTGGCGGTCGAGGCAATTCGTCGTATTTCGATCGGTACCTGTCGCCGGGTGCGAGCCAGTTTTTCAGGAACTCCAGAGGATCTATGCTACCGATCATCTGGCGAGCTAGTTTGACCCGCGCACCCAGAAACTGTCTTTGCTCTTCAGCCGCTTCAGCCAATCGATCCTCGACATCAATGAAAAAACGTTCCACGACCATCGCCTTGCCCCAGCTCTCGATGATTTCTGCGAGCTGCTGCTGGCTCTCCTTGATCGCCTGGGCAATCTTGCGCTCATCTTCGCGTCGCTCGTAGCGCTCCCACTCCTCCTGCCGCTCCTTTCTCCGCTTCGCCTCGGCTTCATCCTCAGCTATCATCAGTGCTTGCAGTTTGTCCCTTGATGCACCCAATGTCTCGGCTATTTCCGGAATAACTCCGGGCAGCGATTCAGATCCGGTATCCTGCCAACTCAGGGCCCAGTCGACGCCTCTCTTTGGAGAGTAGGCTACTATGCGGAAGCGCCCGGAGGGCATGTCCTGTTCGGTTGTCCATGAGTGGGTCAGTTGCCAGGCTTTCATCGACCGAACGATCTTGCTGTCTTCTCGATAGTATTCGCCGTTCAGGTATCGCATCGTTACCCGTTCGGTCATTTCGGTGACAGCGAGGCCAATCGGAACGGTGTCGATGTAGACAATCGTCGGCCGGTCAGGTCCCCAGATACTACCTGAATGGTAACGGCCGTATTTCCTGTCCTTGCGCTCAACCTCCTGCTCCTTGATATGTATGCGGTGATGGTCCTCTCCAGCTGGCGCGATGTGCACGCGATGGCCAAGGCGGTCGAGTGCGAGGTAAAGGTGATTTGCGATCAATAGCGCGCGAGAAAGTGCTGCTTCCGATGAAATTACGTCGGGCAGGATTCGCTTGTAGGGGCGGAGAAACTCACCATCTTTTGCGGCGCGCGACTTTCTCAGATGCTCTTCTGCACCAATAAGCAACGGGTGATGTTCGAGGCGGCGGGTCTTTGCAACAGACTTTGGCTTTGTACTTGCATCCGTTGCATGCTCCCTCTTTTTCCGGGGTTTCGGTGTGACCGGGATTATTTCGATGATTTCATCAGTGCCGTCGGGCAGGGTGGGTAGCTCTACTGCGATTCCGAGTGATTTGCGCGTCCAGTATCCTGATCCGGGATAAGGTATTTCATGCTGCCTGCAAATCCCCGCCAAAGCTGTACCTGTGACGCCGAACTCGGGAGCAAGTTTGCTCAAAGGAGCGCCACACACACGGTTGTAAAGCTCGTGACGCGTCAGTTGCATGGGCTGGCTCCTTTTTGCCATGGCTGGAAATCCGCGGTCCGCGTGGGATTGCCGAAAGATAAAGTACGGCCTGCAAAACAATTCACGCGTCGCAGCCCCCGTCGTGTGCATTTTGGCGAGGTGAAGAGCCGCTCGACTTTAGCTGGTCGCAAACTGAAGGACATCCTACGATGAGCGGCGCACGCAGTTGTCTGCTTCGTTGAGGACAAATGGTTCCGTGCAGCGGGATCGACGTGAAGACTGTGGATTTTCAGGGGATCGATCGCATAGGGTCGGCAGGACGGTGAGTTCGTGTCCGTTCAAGAGCGAGGCTTGCGGCATCCGCCGGTATGAGGCATGTACTCTCGAACGTCCCCGCCCGGGCCGGGAAACGGAGCACAAGAAGGACCGGGGACAGTCGGTCCCGCTTCGTTCGTCGCAACAGCTGGCAGGCTACTCGGGTACGATGAGCGCTTTGCTCCAGACCGTGACAGCATTGCCGGTCTGCGGGTTTCCAAAGGTTGGGCCAGGTTGGAATCCGGCTTTTTTGAACATGTCTTCACTCGGGCCGTTCCCAGCCCTGATCGTGCATTGTATCAGACGTGCCCCATCTTCCCGCGCCCTTTGCTCAGCGAGGGCGATCAGACGGCGGCCAAGCCCCTGGCGAACAAAAGCCGCATGCGTGGTCACATGAGAAATCTCAGCCTGATACCACTGCACGCGTTTGAGCTGGCAACAGCACGCTATGCGACCATCTTCCGAGAGGTCGAACAGATATTCACCTGCTTTTCCCAGAACACGTTCGGCGTCGTACTCTATTGCCAGTTGATTTTGCTTGTTAAGCAAATCGGCGATCTGAGAAGCGTGGCCTTGCTCCATATTTATAGTCCCGTCTTCCAATGCTCGTAGATCGTTTTGCGACGGGCGAACGCCTCTGGACCACCTTCCATGATCCTGATGATGCGCATCTGGCAATCGGCGACGTCGATGCTCGCAGACAAAACGGCGATCTTGTCTTCACTTGAGCTAAATGCCGATACCAGTTCCGAGTCTCCAAGGACTGGAAAGTTCGCGTTGTGTGTCGCGAAGATGAACTGCCTGCCAGATTTGATGTCGCGGATGCGCTTCACGACCTCTTCGTAAACTGTTTGGCTATCGAGATCGTCCTCCGGCTGATCGATGATGACGAGGTCATGTTCCTGCTGGCTCAACAGGAACAGCATCATCGCGGATGCGCGCTGGCCGAGAGAGTGGGAGCGAAGCGGGCGCCCGTGATAGTTGATCTCATAAGTGTTGGGCACCTGGAAAGTCAGGAGTGCCGGCAACGCTTTCAGAAAGTATTCACGGAATGCCTCCGCGCGCCCTTTGGCGAGCGCACATGCCCCATCGAGATCAGCATAAATCGCCGCAAAGTCCACGTATTTTTCGCAGATCGCCTGGATGCTGTCGCTTCGCACGCTGCTACCCTTCATCGCCGTTTCAAGTCGACTCGTGAAGGTTTTCTTGTCACCCTTAAAGGTCGGAGTGATCTTGAGTTCAGACTGGGCGGCGTTGATTTTGTCGAGGGCTGTCGCGGTTACCCGATACTCCTCGAGCCATTTTTCATTAAGCGCACTGCTCGTGGTGGCGACCGAGCCGCTACGCTCCTCAGCCTTGGAGGTTGCGGTTTCGAGTTCGGCGATTTTCCCGTCGATCACAAGTTTGCGGTCGGTGCTCTTCAGGTAGTCGTCCGGCTGCAGGGCTGTTATGCCTTTGCCGGCAAGGGCTTCCAGCAGTTCGCGCTCAACGGAAGCGAACTCATCCTTCAGGCCATTGATCGTGCCGTTGAGAGTCGCGCGCCTCTCGCTCAATCTATCACGAATGTTGTCGATCGTTGATTGGACCGATTTGATCGAGGCGACGGATGCTTTCAGCTCTGCGAGCACAAGCGCGTAGTTGGAGAAGAAATCAGCATTGTATTTAGAGCCGGGTACTGCAATCGTTTCCAGTAGCTCAGCACCCTCCTCCGCGAGATTGCCGACGGCATCGCTCCAGCTTTCCGCTTTTTCATCAACTGAGGTGACGAATGCTGCGTCCTGATTATAGGCAAGCTGCTTTTCCAGCTTGTCCTTCACGCCATGCTTGTCGAACTGCTCGATCTGGTACTCGAGCGCGGAAAGTTCTCGGCGAAGCTCGGCGAGTTTCTCGTTGTCGGTTTCGATCGCCTGAAGAAGCCCAACCGCAGAGGTAAGCTCGCCCGCCTTCTCGGCGATCGCCTCTCGAACAGGTCGCAACGACTCGCCTACCAACTTCTCGACCAGGTCTTTCCCAAAATCCTGGCCCGCAGCCGACAGATCCTTTTGGCCGAAATATAGCGGGTTTCGGATTACGCTTTGCCGGACAGCGATCCCTTTACGGAGGACGCCATTCAAATATATCTCCGGTTCATGCCCCAAGATTCTGCGAATTTCGTAAGGGGATCCGAGAGGATCGACAGCCTCCACGACAACTCGGCCCCCGCTTTTCAGCACAAAGGGGACCAGATCTTCTTTGTATTTTCGGTCTTGTGGGCGCTCGCCGAATGGAATGTCGAGCGCCCATCGAAGACACTCTAAAGCTGATGACTTGCCACTACCCTGGATTCCTATCAGACAGTTCAGGTTCGGCGAGAGCGGCATGCGAACGCCATCCAGTAGACCGCCCTCAAAGCGCATGGCGGCAACAAAGCCGTGGCTCGATTTCGGTATTTCCGCCGCGACACGGTATCTGAAGTCGCGCAGCGCAAACTTGACGGCCTCAAACGTCAGGTCCCCAAGCTTGACTAAACAATGTTTGCCCTTGCCAATCTGCTCAATGTTCTTCGGGTCGCTACCTTCTACTTCCGCGGGGTATTGCGGCCACCATTGTTTGACTTTTAGGCGACAAGCCCTGTCCGGCACATCGTGCGTACGAACTTTCTGGAACCCGAGGCAATATTTTTCTACCAGAGGATTGGTGGCCAACTCCTCCATGCGCCCGCCCTTCAATTCGTTCCATAAGCCGCTCGATCCCTCGACGTGGGCAAATATGACGAAGAAGTCTCGGTTGAAGCGTTCGAGAGCTGTCAGGGTTGAGACAATGTCATCATTGGATCGGGCGTTCTCGTTTTCATACTGAGAGGGCGTGCGGCCGCTGAAAGTGTTCCCGAGAAACGCGTTGATGTAATCGTTACCGCCCTCAAGCCACTCATCGGAAAATACAATCAGGGTATGGACACCGTTGCCGCCGTCATTGACGGACAGCTCCACGCCAGGGAGCAAGCTAATGCCTTCGTGTCTTGCGGCCCGTCGTAGAGCTTTGAATTCGTGCAGGTCGAACTTGTTATGGTTCGTGACCACGCCTAAGCGGATATTCGCAGCCTTCAGGCCAGCGATGTAGGCGCTGACGAAATCGTTGTCCTGGCCTCCAAAGGTGAATTCCTTGTCAGCCCTGGTATGCAGATGAAAATCTGTCCGTACCCAAGTGGATCCGTTGGGAAAAAATGTCTCGAAATTAGTAGCCTCCAGTTGGCCATGCGGCATAGCGCCTAAGTACCATACCCTCAGGAGTTGCGCGATATGAATCATCTGTGTCTGATCGAGACAAATCGGTTTACGGAGAGTTGAGCCGCCGCCCAACGGCTGTCTGGACATCCATGATCCTGCTAAAGGCCATCCGCTCCAATGCGAGCGGCTCGCGCTCTATGCCGATGGCACGGAACCGACTTTCGGCCGTCTCCGTCGATCCCGGTGATGATCGCTTGTCCACCGGGCGCCCACGCACCCGATCATGAAGCCCGTACCGGGTCGCTTCTGCCCGTTTTCGCCCCATGATATCGCCGACCGTCCGGATCAAGGGGCAGGCGCCGCAAGCCGCTTGTCGCACCGGAAAAAAACGGCTTTCCGCCACAGCCAGACGGCACGCTGAAAATGGCCACACTAAGTTTTGCCGTGCGCAGCGAGGAAGAGCTGTTTGCTCCACTGCTCTATTCGACCGAACTTTCGCGCTCCACCGCCGGGAATACCGGCGTCCCCGTGCATACCGCGGTCGACAACTGCTGGCTTGCCACCGGCGAGAACGGTCCGTTCGTGCGGTTGGCGGATGCGCGGATGGTGGAGAACCTGACGTACTGCCTCATTAATATCCGCACCGATGGGAAGACTGTGGCGATCGCCGTGTTGGAGGAAACAGCCAAAAATCCGGCTTTTCACGTCGAAACCTTCAAGCCTTCCGAACTTGAGGAGATCTAGGCTGCGGGTTTCGGAAAAGTCCGGACAGGGTTTCCGGTAATCTCCGGACACCGTTGGAATGCACCCCTACAGTGAGACAGAGAAATTGCAGGACAATTGCCGGCTTGTGAGTTCAGGTACGGCACTTGCGTGCGACGACGATAAGGACTGTTCGTATTCCTCCGGGGTGAGGTAATCGAGC
>NZ_MOAI01000051.1:0-30241 GCF_001976035.1 Ensifer sp. 1H6
TGGTGCTGGCCGGCGATGTCGGCCAGTTGCGCCATCTGGAGGCGTCCTATCTGCAGAGCTGGCTCGTCTCCAAGGCGTGGGGCGACTGGGCGACGGAATCGCAATGGCTCTGGCGGCTGTCGACCAACCACGGCTCGAACGGCGTGCTCGGCGATGTCGGCATCCATATCCTCGACTTCGCCGGTTATGGCGCCGGCACCGACGCTGAGCGGATCTTCGCGCGGCTGAAGACCTTCGACAAGGCGCCGGGAAACCGGATCGGCGAATATGATCTCGACGCCAACGACAGCTTCGTCATGACGGCCGAGTTCAGCAACGGCGCCATGGGCGTGATCCATGCCAGCCGCTGGGCCACCGGCCATCTCAACGAGCTGCGGCTGCGGCTGCATGGCGACAAGGGGGCGATCGAGGTTGTCCATACGCCCGATGGCTCGACGCTTCGCGCCTGCCTCGGCACGGATGTTGAAACGGCAACCTGGCGTGATGTCGGTGCCGGTACTGTTCCGACCAACTACCAGCGCTTCGTCGCCGCGGTTCGGGATGCCAAGACGGTCGAGCCCGGCTTCCGCCATGCGGCGAACCTGCAGAAGGTGCTCGATCTGGCGATGGAGACCGAGGCGGCAAGGCGCGAGCTCGGCGCTTAGCATGCCCAGCGCTCCAACAATCATGCGTTCGGTTAACTCGACGGCCGCCCGCTTCCGCCCGGATGTCGCCTGCGGGCGGTCACGCCATGTCTGGATGACGCCCGTTTGGCAATGTGGTTTTGGGCATGTTTGAGCTTTGCGGGTCGGGTGCAGTCATGTCTCCGGCCTGTTTATGCGTTATGACCGCTGGCCCTGATGTTGTCCGCTTGACCCGATCCTATCACGTTGACGCGGTGTTGGTGCGCAAGACAACGAGAGCGGCGTCGCCTTATAGAGATCACACCGATCAGACGCCGATCGCGATCGCCACCCGGCAGAGGGATAACTTGAATCTCGCACATGTCGCGCGCACCGTCATCAATGTCCTTGTCCAAGCAATATTTGACATCTGCATCGCCGCCCAGGCCGCCGGCCCAGGCGTATTCGGACGGCCGTTCAAATGTAAGGTGGCCGATCTCAGGCAACATCGGCCAGAGGGGCTGACCGTCGCTCCGTGAATGGTCGCCCTTCGCCTGCTTCGACGCCACCAGTAGGCCGGTTGCGATCTGAGGGTCCGGATTGACGGCCGGGAAGCGATCACCTTTCTTCACAAAGGAGGCCATGAGATAGGGCATATCCTGTCCGCCCAGGCGGGCGCGGCCCACATACTGCACCTGAACGGCGCCCGTGCCACGGGGCTTCAGGTCCAGCAGTTCGGCTGCCTTGCTGGAAACGTCGATGATGCGACCCCGATGAAACGGACCGCGATCGTTGACGCGCACGATGAGCGAAGAACCGTTTTCAAGATTGGTCACCCGCACATAGCTGGGCAAGGGAAGGGTCGGATGCGCGGCGGAAAGGTGATCCGGATCGTAAATTTCGCCGTTTGCGGTCCGCCGCCCGCGAAAGGCCGAGCTGTACCAAGAAGCGACACCCTTCTTGTCGTAGTTCGGGTCTTCCTTCGGATAATAGCGCTTGCCTTTCACCACATAGGGCTTACCGACCATATAGCGGCCACCACCCTTGCGAATATTTTTGCCGTAGGCGCCCCGCGTGCTCACCTTCACGCCGTGTACAATTTCGGAAGTATATCCATTGCTGCGGTTCTTGTGCGGCGCTTGTGTGGATGTACAGGTAGCACAGCTGGCGCAGACCATCGTAATCGCCAGCCATCGCAAGCCTTTGACAGCCGCCCTTACATCAATAACCATCCGTCCAACGCCGGCGGCAGCCACCCGTGCATCTGCCGCAAGTCTCGACACGAACGCTCATATCGGCCAGGCGCTCGCAGTTCGCTGTGCATCGGGTCGAGGGACAGACGGAATTGCAGCGGAGGCACTTGTCGATGCATTGCTGCAGTCTGGGGTCGGGCCACTAATTCGCTCCTTCCGTGAATAATTGTAGAATCGGACCTGATGCTAAAAGTTCCATTAGGGCGCGCGAATATACGCAGCCC
This sequence comes from Ensifer sp. 1H6, assembly GCF_001976035.1. Taxonomy (NCBI): domain Bacteria; kingdom Pseudomonadati; phylum Pseudomonadota; class Alphaproteobacteria; order Hyphomicrobiales; family Rhizobiaceae; genus Ensifer; species Ensifer sp. 1H6. The sequence goes on from NZ_MOAI01000051.1 coordinate 2,080, forward strand.
TTCTATTTGGGCTGGCCGCTGACAACGCTACGGCGGACCGCCGACCCGGGGCAGTAGCAGGCCTGCCCGCCTCACCTCGGCGCACCGAGCGGTCGCCGTGCGTGGCGCTGGACTGGATCGTCGGATGGAACGGCTGAACTAGCAAGCTGCGGGCGATGACCGGATGGCTTGGAATTTAAATTGGTCGACGTTTGGTTTTAAATTGGACGGGACATCGCCCGCACGCGCTTGTTGACCACCAAGCCTTCGGGTCTCTCTTCGGCATAAGTCGGCAGGTTCGGGATAGGCCTACAAGCGGAACCGATCGGTAGCTGCGGCGTTGGGACTAGTGTTTGACTGACACAAAAAAGTCGGAACCGCAGGTCATGGCCCCCCGGGATTGTGCGCGAGCGGGCACGCCGCTCGACCGACTTTGATGCGGGCGATACGCGCAACTGGCGCGGGGAACTCCCAACAAGACGAAGGAAGATCATGTCGATTCGAACCAAACTTTTCGCAACAGTGGCCTTGCCCGTTTTCGCCGTATCATTCGCGATTCAGCCGGCGCTGGCCGACAGCCTGATGGCGCCGTTTCAGGTAGCGCAGGAAGGGGCCGACCAGCAGTCGCCTGAGGACCTGCTGCTGCTCAAGAAGCGCAAGAAGCAGCATGCCGCCGAGGAAGGGCAGACAGAACAGCAACAACCTCAGGCCGAAGAGCCGCAGCGACAGGTAGAAGAGCCGGTGCGCAAGAAGCGCAAACAGCAAGCCGAAGAGCAGCCCGCCGTAGAGGACGGCACACCGCAGCAGGCCGAGGAGCAGCAGATACCTGCGCCAAAGAAGCGCAAGCAGCAGGCGGACGGACAGCAGCCCGAGAAACAGAAGGCCCTCGAACAGCGTGCCGCACCGGAAGGCGTAACTACAGCCGATCAACCCTCCGCCGAGCAGCCGACGCCGCGGACCGGAGAGGGCGAGCAGCAACCGGTTCCGGGGGCCGAACAACCCGCAACGGCCGAGCAGCTCCAGGGTGAAGAGCCTCGGGCCAAGCCCGCTCCGATCGTCGTCGACAAGCGCACGAAGGAACAGAAGCGCAAGATCGCCCAGGATCCGGCGGCGACCGATGAAACCGTAGTGCTTCCGGTCGATAACGGCGCGGCTGTGCTCGACAGCGACAAGGACGCCGACAATGCCGGTGGCAACCGGGCGCGAGAGGCTCGGCGCAAGCAGCGCGAAGAGCTGCGCGTCCAGGAGCAGAACATAGCGCCGCCGACCGACGATGCCGCGGCCCAGGCGGAGATTCCGGCCGAGGTGCTGCAGGCGGTCCCGCAGAGGATCGAGGCCGCGATCAACGAAGAAGGCCAACGCGTCGAAGCGGCGCCAGTCTTCGCGGTCCCGGAGACGACGAACATCGTCAATAACACGGTCATCAACAACACGGTGATCAACAACACCACGAACAATGATGTGACCGAGGTGCAGGTGGTCGAGAGGATCGACGATCGCGTCGTCCTCGGCGTCGGCGACCAGTTCTTCGTGCGTGGCGACGATCGGCCAAGGCTCCGCCGCGATTCGGAGGAGACCTACTACGATCAGTTGGCGCGCGGCCGCGTTCGTGAAACGATCGTCCGCCCGGGCGGCTATCGCATAGTCACGGTCTACGACCGGTACGGCAACATCCTGCAGCGGTCGCGCGTCGACAGCGACGGCAACGAGTATGTGCTGATGTACGCGCCGGAATATCAGGAGGAACGACGTCCGGGGATCGTCGACGTCGGCTACGACCTGCCGCCGATGCGCCTGGCGATTCCGGTCGACGACTACATCGTCGACTACGCGGAGGAACCGGATCGGGACTACTACGAATTCCTGTCCGAGCCACCGGTCGAACGCGTCGAGCGGGTCTATACGATCGATGAGGTCCGCAATTCGGCCCGTCTCCGTGACAAGGTCCGACGCATCGATCTCGATACGATCCACTTCGTGACGGCTAGTGCCGAAGTGTCGATGTCGCAGGCCAAGACACTGCGCAACGTTGCGGACGCGATGCAGAAGGTTCTCGACAAGGATCCCGGTGAGACCTTTTTCATCGAGGGGCACACGGACGCCGTCGGTTCCGACCGCTCGAACCTGGTGCTTTCCGATGAGCGTGCCGAGTCCGTCGCAGTCCTCCTGACCGAGGTCTATGGCATCCCGGCGGAAAACCTGGTCACCCAAGGCTATGGTGAGCGCTTCCTGAAGATCCGCACGCAGGAGCCCGAGGAGGAGAACCGCCGCGTGACCATCCGCCGCGTGACGCCGCTGGTGCGCCCGGTCGCCCAGCGGTAACGGAAATCTGACGCGCCATGACATCGAAGGCTCTTCACGAGAGCTAACTGCCTCGGAAGAAGGTCTCAGCGGCTTTTGTTGTCACTGAGACCTTGGAGATTGTGGCGTGTTCCAGCAGCATTTTCTCAAAATGCCTAGCATCTCGATTGGTCCCGGCGCCTGCGGAAGGCATCGACGAAAACGACAGCGATTAGTGTTGCATCCCGAAGGCTTGCTGTCCGCTCTGAATTCGACGTGTTGGGGCAACTCATCTGCAGAACCAGCTGAGATTTGCGTGCGTCAACCGCCGTTGGCAGAGAGCCCTGTGGCGCACAAAGAAAAGGCCGCTTCGTTCCGTGATTGTCACGCTCTAACGAGCATTGGTCTCCGCCTGTAATGCAAGGCGCAGAGCGGAGACGAACACGCGCACTTTGGGCAGGACGTTCCTGGTGGTCGGGTAGACTGCCCAGATCCCAATTTCTTCAGGAGTGGCGTCATCGAGGACCACGCGCTGCAGCCGCCCTTCGAGTACGTCATCGGCGATCGCCCATTCGGAAAGCAGGGTGATCCCAGCCCCGGCGACACAAGCAGATTGGCATCCAGCGATGCTGCTCGAAGAAAACCGAGAGCCTATGCGAACATGGGTTTCGGAGCCACTGGCGACGAAGGTCCAATGCGTGACTCCTGTCATAGGAAGGCAATCATGGTGAGCGAGGTCATCGATGGAACGCGGCATCCCACGCCGCTCAAGATAGCCCGGCGAGGCAACAAGCGTTCGTGGGTTATCCGCCAGTTTTTGTGCGATCAGGCTGCTGTCCTTTAGACGCGCGATGCGGATTGCCAAATCGGTTCCGGTAGCCGTCAGATCAGGCAGGCGGTCGTTCATATCCAGGGCGATCTGCAGTTCTGGATTAGCCGCAAGGATAGCTGAGACCAGCGGAGTCACAATCTTCACGCCAAATACGATTGGCACCGAGACGCGAAGAAGCCCCGCTGCGCCAAGCGTGTCCGCGCGAACCTGTGCGCGGCCTTGATGTTCATTTTCAATGATGGCCTGAGCGTACGGAAGGAAAGTTTCGCCTTCGGGCGTCAGCGACAGTGAACGAGTCGTCCGGTGAAGCAAACGCACGCCAAGCGTTGCTTCCAGCGCGGAGAGGCGACGCGTCGCCGCCATCGGCATTAAACCCAGACGGCGCCCTGCCTCGGATATGCTTCCGGAAGAAACAGCGCCCACGAAGACCTCGATGTCGTCAGTGTTCATTATAACGGGTTTCGATAAACAGGCTCAACATTAGCCAATACTACAACGGAAGGCGATGCAAAGCTACATCTGTCGCGATCTCATAGCTTGAAAGGCTCCGGAAATGACAATCACGACCGTGAATGCAAAAACGCCTACGGGATTGAGTAGAGTTGGCTTGCTCGCCATGGCCACCGCCAGCGGCATCGCTGTCGCCAACATCTATTACAATCAGCCGATGCTAGGTATCATCGAGGCCGATTTTCCCGGCCAGTCCGCAACCGCTCTAGTACCGACCGCCACCCAGTTGGGATACGCTCTCGGTCTCTTCCTTCTTCTGCCTCTTGGCGATCTGGTCCACCGTCGCAAGCTCATCATTGGACAGTTTCTGATCCTTGCCATCGCGCTGTCCCTAGCGGCTGTTTCCTCGTCCGCGTGGATATTGGTCGCTAGTTCCCTTCTGGTTGGAGCAAGCTCGACGGTAGCGCAACAGATCGTTCCTTTCGCGGCTTCATTGGCACCTGCTGAGAAGCGCGGGGCGACCATCGGAACCGTGATGGCGGGCGTCCTGTCGGGCATTTTGTTCAGCCGAACCCTATCTGGTTTTGTCGGCGAACATGCCGGCTGGCGCGAGATGTTCTGGATTGGCGTGCCGATGGCCTTGGTGGCCGCCGCGATGATGTTCGCGACGCTTCCAGATCATGCTCCCACGTCTCGCTTGCATTACCGCAATGCGATCAAATCGCTGGGGCACCTCTGGACACGTGAGCCATCTCTTCGGACAGCGACCCTCGTACAAGCCGCCCTCTTCGCTTCGTTCACCGCGTTCTGGACCATACTTGCGCTATACCTTCAGGGCCCGAGCTTCGGCCTTGGTGCCGATATTGCCGGGCTTTTCGGTATCGTGGGAGCGGTCGGCGTTTTCGCTGCTCCGGTGGCGGGTCGCATTGCCGACAAGCGTGGACCGCATTTCGTTGTTTGGCTTGGCGCGGCCTTGACTGTCGTGTCCTGGATTATCTTTGGAGCATGGGCTTCGATCGTGGCTCTCATCATCGGCGTCATCGTCCTCGACTTCGGCATTCAGGGCGCATTGGTCTCCAATCAACACATTATATATGCACTCAATCCGGATGCACGAAGCCGCCTGAACACGATCTTCATGACTGGAATGTTTCTTGGCGGCGCGGCGGGATCGGCACTTGCTTCAGTTGCCTGGCAAAATGGCTCTTGGCTCGGTGTGAGCCTCGTGGGCGGTGTCTTGCCGCTACTCGCTTTGGCCGTAAAAGCGCTTGGTCGCTCACGTCAATTGTAAGATCAGAATCAACGCTGTCCTAGCATCAACGCGGGAGGATGGTACCCTTCGCCCTCCATATTATTTCAAACGACGCAATGGAATCGAAACCATTGATGCAATTGTTGTCGCTCCGGATTGGTGGCAATTTCCCTTCATCAGGCGAACACAGCGTCGGCTGAGGGCAAAAGACAAAGATCGCAGGACGCGAATATGACCGACAAATTTCTTTCCATGACGCGCCGCGGCGCGCTGCTTTCCGGAGCGGCGGCTGCCGCCACCATGGCGCTCTCCACATCATTCAGCTTTGCAGCCAACGCAGCTGCTTCCACCACCAACTCAATCGAAGGGGACAATGCAATGAGCACCATCACCACCAAGGACGGCGTCGAAATCTTCTACAAGGACTGGGGCCCGAAGGATGCGCAGCCGATCGTATTCCACCACGGCTGGCCGCTGTCGTCGGACGATTGGGATGCCCAGATGCTGTTCTTCCTCGCCAACGGCTACCGCGTCGTTGCCCATGACCGCCGGGGTCACGGCCGTTCGGCGCAGGTTTCCGACGGTCACGATATGGATCATTACGCCGCAGACGCCTTTGCGGTCGTCGAAGCCCTCGACCTGAAGAACGCCGTTCATATCGGCCACTCCACCGGCGGCGGCGAAGTCGCCCGCTATGTCGCAAAGCATGGCGAACCATCCGGCCGCGTCGCCAAGGCCGTCCTCGTGTCCGCCGTTCCGCCGCTGATGCTGAAGACTGAAAGCAATCCTGAAGGCCTGCCGATGGAAGTGTTCGATGGCTTCCGCTCGGCGCTCGCCGCTAACCGCGCGCAGTTCTTTCGCGACGTCCCGGCCGGTCCGTTCTATGGCTTCAACCGTGACGGTGCGAAAGTCCAGGAAGGCGTGATCCAGAATTGGTGGCGTCAAGGGATGATGGGTGGCGCGAAGGCTCATTACGACGGCATCAAAGCCTTCTCCGAGACCGATCAGACCGAGGACTTGAAGGCGATCACTGTTCCGACTCTCGTCCTGCATGGCGAGGACGACCAGATCGTACCGATCGCTGACTCGGCGCTGAAGTCGGTCAAGCTTCTGAAGAACGGCACGCTCAAGACCTATCCGGGCTTCTCGCACGGCATGCTGACCGTGAATGCCGACGCCTTGAACGCTGACCTTCTCGCCTTCGTTCGGTCTTGATGTAGAAGTTGCGGCCGCGGCAAAACCTGCCACGGCCGCACCCACTTAATCCTATAAAACGCGTCAGATTCCATACTGCGAGGGGCCTCGCGCGCGGGGTCATGAAACCGCTGCCTCAGTCTAGCATCACCATCTGAGCTGCCGCCTGCTCCTCGAAGAATTTCGAGAAAGACGCAATGCGGGGCGGCAATGCCTGATAGGGCGGGTAATAAAGCGTCAGCCACAGATCGGGCGGCGCCCATCCACGCAGGACGTGAACCAAGCGGCCTGTTTTCAAATGTTCCGAGACATGAAATCCAGGCAGCATCGCCACTCCGGCACCATCAGCTGCCATGTCAGCCAGAACCTCACCGTTGTTGGCACTGAACGCCCGGCCCGCCGAGATCGTTATGCTCGATCCGCCGTCCGACAAAACCCAGTTTTCCCGCCGGCTTTCGCCGCTATAGGCGAGGCAATCGTCGGGCGTCAGTTCGCTGGGATGCTGTATATCGACAAACCGGCTTCCGGGTGCGGCAACGAGAATGCGCGGCACGACCCGGATCTTGCGCCAGATGGTGAACTTATCCGATGGCTGCGAGGAAATGCGGATCGCAAGGTCATAGTCGTCGTCGACGATGTTCACCAGACCGTCAGATAGCGAGATCTCGAAGCTCATCTTTGGATAGAGTTCCCTGAAGCCCGAGAGGATCGGCGGGAGCACGACCTTGCCGAACCAGGTCGGCGCGCTGATGCGCAACCGTCCCTGATCAGCCTTGTGCGCATTCATGACATCCCGCCGTGCATCTTCAAGCGTCTTCACGGCCGGCTGGATCTGCGCGGCGAAAATCGCTCCGTCAGTTGTCAGCGAAACCTGCCTTGTCGTGCGCACGAAGAGCTGCACGCCAAGTTCGGCCTCCAGCGCAGCGATGGCACGGGTCACGGCTGCCGGCGTCATGTCGAGTTCGCGGGCGACCTGAGCGAAGTTACGTTTTTCGGCGGCGAATAGGAAGGTTCGGAGGGCTTTGTAGTCGTTCATCTCGATTATTTCAAAAATAGCAATTCAATCGGAAGAAATATTGCAATTCCGCGATTCCATCAACCCGGTTACATCTTTTTCCATCGAAACGGACAAAGCCAACGAAGAAAGGCACCGGCCATGATCAAGGATATCAAGGGACTGCATCACGTTACCTCGATGGCGTCGGATGCGCGCGAAAACAACAAGTTTTTCACCGACGCCCTCGGACTGCGCCGCGTGAAGAAGACCGTCAACTTCGACGATCCCAGTGTCTATCACCTCTATTATGGTGACGAGAACGGGACGCCCGGCACGGTCATGACCTACTTTCCGTTCCAGAATATGATGATTGGCCGTCCAGGTGTGGGCGAGGTGGGCGAGACCCAGTTTTCCATCCCCAAGGGCTCGCTCGGCTTCTGGAAGGATCGCCTGGTTGCCAAGGGCGTCGGTGGTTTGGAAACAGACGCAGCGTTCGGCGCCAGCCGCCTCCGTTTCATCGGACCTGATGGCGACGGGCTCGCCCTGGTCGAAACGGCCGATGACACCCGTGCCCCCTGGATGGCTGAGGGCATCTCAGACCAGACGGCCATTCGCGGCTTTGCCGGCGCCCGCTTCAACCTGCATGACACGGCGGCTACGGAGGAACTGCTTGGCTTCATGGGCTACCAACGTGCCGAGACCGAAGGCGACGTGACCCGCTTTATGATCCCCGGCGGCAACGGTGCCGATACGATCGATCTAGCAGCGCTTCCGAAAACACCGTTTGCCCGCCAAGGTGCCGGCTCGGTCCACCATATTGCCTTTGCCGTCGACAACCGCGAAAAGCAGCTCGAAGTGCGCAAGGCGTTGATGGATACCGGCTACCAGGTCACGCCGGTCATCGACCGAGATTACTTCTGGGCGATCTATTTCCGGACCCCGGGGGGGATCCTGTTCGAAATTGCGACCAACGAGCCCGGCTTCGATCGTGATGAAGACACCGCACATCTCGGCGAAGCGCTCAAGCTTCCGAACCGATATGAAGCCTTCCGTGACCAGATCGAAGAAAACCTGGTTCCGCTTGCCGCATAGAGCCGATCTGAACCGGTCCCCTGATCAACACACATCTTCACCTTTCTAGCCGGCTGCCTGAGCAAGGCAGCCGACCGGGGAAGGCTTATCAATTTCAAACACCGATCATCGGCACCAAACATCAAACGGAGAACTAGAATGTCCAAGCTCGAAGTCCTGACCCCCGTCAACAGCCAGCTCCTCTTTATCGACCAGCAGCCGCAGATGGCATTCGGTGTCCAGTCGATCGATCGGCAAGTGCTGAAGAACAACGTCGTCGGCCTCGCAAAGGCAGCGAAGATCTTCAACGTCCCGACGACCATTACCACTGTCGAGACAGACTCCTTTTCCGGCAACACGTTTCCGGAACTCCTCGCCTTGTACCCGGAGAACGAAATTCTCGAGCGCACGTCGATGAATTCGTGGGACGACCAGAACGTCCGTGATGCGCTGGCGAAGAATGCTGCCATCGGCCGCAAGAAGATTGTCGTGTCAGGTCTGTGGACCGAAGTCTGCAACACGACCTTCGCACTCTCGGCTCTCCGCGATGTTCCGGACTACGAGATCTACATGGTTGCCGACGCGTCCGGCGGCACTTCGGCCGACGCACACAAGTACGCAATGGACCGCATGGTTCAAGCCGGCGTCATTCCGGTGACCTGGCAGCAGGTCCTCCTTGAGTGGCAGCGCGACTGGGCGCGGAGGGAAACCTATGACGCCGTCACCACGCTGGTGAAGGAGCATTCCGGCGCCTACGGCATGGGCATCGATTATGCCTACACCATGGTCCACAAGGCCGCTGAACGCGTCACGCACGGCAAGCGGGTTGGCCCGAACCCGGCAAAGTAACCCAGCAAGAACAGCCGCTCCGACAGGACAAGCCCGTCGCAGCGGCAATCTCATCTCAGCGAGGACGAATTCCATGAAACTCTACCTCATGTCCATCGGTGCCGGCTTGCTGGTCGGTATTGTCTATAGCCTCCTCAACGTGCGTTCGCCGGCCCCGCCGGTCGTCGCGCTCGTCGGCCTTCTTGGCATCCTCGTTGGCGAGCAGCTTGTGCCTTTCGCCAGAACGCTGTGGAGCAAGGAGCCGGCCGCCGTTTCCTGGATCAACCAGATCAAGCCGCACATGTTCGGTCATATGCCGAAGGGTGGGAACCAAAATGATCTCGCTGCGGCTCGTCAGGTCCAGGTCAAGTCTGATAGCTGATCGCCAAGAGGAGAGTAGCATTGCGGTTCGCGGCGACACCTAGCCATTGCCCAATATCCAGGGACCGCTCACCAAGATCTTCGACTTTAACGCCGCGATGGCCGAGATAGGTCGCTACGACTTTGCCGTCCTCGATGTCGAGCGCGGCCCACTGTAGTTTGCTGCCGGCTCCGCAACGCAGCGGGCCTGTCAGGCAGAGGGAAACCTGAAAACGAGGGCCTATCGCGACGTCGCTGGCATCTGGGCTACGGCCCCTCGGGTCGCCGATCTCAGGTGAATTGAATTGCGGGTATGTCGTTCACAACGACAGGCATTCCGGCTTTGGCCTCTCCATGAAAAGCTTTCCACCAGTTCAATTAAAAGCCGCCGCGAGGGATCACCCTCAATAGGGCGCGACGGAGGAGAGGGCAATTCAATGGACGACATCAAATTCACGACCGGTTTGACGACTGCTCAAGGCGTGCGGGTTGCGTTTCGCGGAACGCCTTTCGTCGAACGGACCGCTCCCCTGAACCAGAATGCGCTTTGGATGCGCTGGGACCGGAACATGGTCGTCGATGCCTATTCCGATATGGTCGAGGAGCTCTCGGCAATCCGTACGGCTGTCGCGATGGGCGACATGTCACCCTTATCCAAATACGTCATTGCGGGTCCCGACGCCGAAGTGCTGATGGACAGACTGATCCCGAGGGACATCAAGAAACTCCAGGTTGGGCAGATCTATTACGCACCATGGTGCGAAGAGAACGGCAATGTCGTCGGGGACGGCCTCGTCTTTCGCATGGATGAGACGACGTTTCGTGTTTCGGCCGATCCCGGCCTTACGTGGTGGAGCGAACACGCGAAGGGCCTCAACGTTAACGTCACCGACATCACGGATGCCTACGGCATTTTGACATTGCAGGGACCGCGTTCCCGCGAAGTTCTGGCGGCGGTGACGGAGACGGAGTTTCAGGAACTACCCTTTTCGCGCCTTGCCGTCGTCACCATCGCTGGAAAGCAAGTGGAAATACTGCGCCAGGGGTTTACCGGCGAACACGGCTACGAGCTGTGGGTCAAGGCTGACGACGGAGCGGCTGTGTGGGATGCGGTCGAGAGGGCAGGCCGACCGTTCGGTATCCGTCCGGCTGGCGCTTGGGCGCTCGACGTCGCACGGCTCGAGGCGGGCCTTCTGATTGTCGGCTACGACTACACCAGCGCCGGACCGGACCACGGCGGTGCCGGTATTCAGGCTGCGGGCAAATTCCGTGCTTCCCCCTATGATCTCGGTCTTGGCCGCCTGATCGATCTCAAGAAGCCGGAGTTCATTGGCAAGGCCGCCCTGGAGCGCATGTCGAAAGATGGCCAGCATCGCCAGCTTGTGGGATTGGAGATCGACTGGAAACAGCTCGCCGGCACTGGGATCGAAAACGAGGAGCCCGGCAACCTGCGTCGTGTGCGCTGGTATCCGGTACCTGTCTTTGACGGCTCGTCTGAGATCGGTCACGCCAGCAGTGTTGCCTGGTCGCCCACGCTGGGCAAGCTCATTGGTTTCGGCCATCTGCAGCCGGGCTTCGAGAGGGTGGGCACGCAGGTGACGCTGCGTTGGGAAGATGGCGGGAAATCGCTCGACATTGCCGCCCGGGTCATTGCCCTGCCGTTCCTCTCATTGCGGCGTGCCGCTGGCAACTGAGCAATTAGATGCTCGGCTGATCAGACAGCCGATTATCTCCATCAACAATCCGCGGACCAATGGTCGCAGAATTCGCTGCGACCAACGGATCTGCATGCTTGAAATCCGGGCAACGCCATGACCAATCCAGCTGAAGCATGCACTGATACAAGGGTTCATCCCGCAGGCGGCATAAAGGCGGCCATATCGATCGAACTTGCCCCGGAACAGGTCCGCAACTTCGCGCCACGAGCCGAGACGTTTCCTTTGGGATCAAGGGTTTTCCTGACCCATCTTGCCGGCAAGCCGGAGGCACTGCAGGTCGAGGCGGCGGCGCGCATCACGGAAATGGGCTATGTGGCAGTACCGCACTTGGCAGCCCGCAATTTCAGGGCGGAACAGGACTATGTCGCTCTCGTTCGGGCCCATGATCGCAACGGGATTGATGAAGCACTGTTTCTTGGTGGCAATCCTGCGCTTTTTCCGGGGCCCCTCGGTGAATCCGCCGAACTGCTTTCCCATCCGGTGCTGGCGGACAGTTCGATAAGAACCGCCTTTGTCGCCGGGTATCCGGAGGGGCATCCAAACATTTCCGAGGATCGGCTCAAGGATGCACTCAAGCGTAAGCTTGAGATCTGCGCGCGCCGGTCGCTCGAGCCTCGGATCGTGTCACAGTTCGCCTTCGACGGCGGCATGATCGGCGCTTGGGCAAAACAATTGCACCGCGACTTTCCCGAGGTTCCCGTCCATGTGGGCCTCGCCGGTGTGACAAGTTTGACGAAACTGATCCGCTTTGCCGCCATGTGCGGCGTGGGGCCGTCGATAGCGGCTCTCAGGCGCTCGGCGAGCGGACTTCTCAACATTGTCGCCGACCGCAATCCGGGCGATGTGCTCGACGCCATTGCGTCGGCCTACCCGACGCCGCTTACCCCGATGCACCTGCATTTCTTTCCGTTTGGCGGGTGGGAGAAGACGCTCGCCTGGCATGGTGATTATCGGGAGGTCCGGCAGATGCGGGCGAAAGGACGATGAACGGCCAAGCGCAGCTGTTCGTTCTTACTCTGACTTGTGCCGACAGGGCTGGCATCGTGGCGGCGGTGACCTCACAGCTTCTCGACCTTGGAACCAACATCGTTGAGAGCAGCCAATACTGGGATCGCGCTACCAACCGGTTCTTTATGCGGATCGCGTTTACAGCATCGGCTAAGGCATCGGCCGAGTTGATCGAATTGAGGCTGGCGCCCGTCCTTGGGCAATTTGAGATGCAGGGACGGCTGCTCGACTGCCGAAAGCCGCCGAAGATGGTGATCATGGTCTCCAAATTCGACCATGCCTTCCTGCATCTGCTTTATCAGATCCGCGTCGGGTGGCTCGATGCCGAGATCGTGGCGGTCATTTCTAACCACGAGGATAGCCTAGAGACGGCCGCCTGGGCGGGAGTGCCTTTCCATTTTTTGCCGGTTACAGCGGAAAACAAGAAACAGCAGGAAGACCATATCTTCGCGATCGTGGAGGATACGGGCGCAGATCTGGTTGTTCTGGCGCGCTACATGCAGGTCTTTTCGGACGATCTGGCCGGCCGGCTGTTCGGCAAGGTCATCAATATCCACCATTCCTTCTTGCCGAGCTTCAAGGGAGCTCGCCCGTACCACCAGGCGCATGAGTATGGGGTCAAGCTAATTGGCGCGACGGCTCACTACGTGACCGCCGACCTCGACGAGGGGCCGATCATCGAACAGGAAACCGAGCGCGTCTCGCATGCAATGAGCGTCGACGATTTCGTCGCCGCCGGCCGGGATATCGAAAGCCGTGTTCTGGCCCGCGCCGTCAAGCGGCATTTGGAAGCGCGCGTCATGCTCAACGGAAGAAAGACTGTCGTCTTCGCCTGAGGCGTGCCGCCTTAGGCGATCGAATGAGAAATGTGTCGCGAAGCCAAGGCTAGCGCCGGCTGCTGCGCGTCATATCAAAGGGAGGATTACCTAATGCGAAATGGAACATCACATCTCTTCGTGCCTGGCCCGACAAACATTCCCGATGCGGTGCGTCGCGCAATGAACGTGCCCATGCAGGATATGCGTGCACCGGACTTTCCGGACCTGGTTCTGCCGTTGTTTGCCGATCTCAAGCGGATCTTCAAGACCACCACGGGGTCGATCTTCCTGTTTCCGGGCTCGGGCACGGGCGCATGGGAGGCCGCAATAACCAACACCCTCAACCGCGGTGACCGGGTGCTGATGTCGCGTTTCGGCCAGTTCTCCCATCTTTGGGCAGATATGGCGCGCCGCCTCGGGCTCGATGTCGACTGCATCGACGTCGAATGGGGTGAGGGCGTGCCGGTCGAGGCCTACCGCCGACGATTGGATGCCGACAAGAACCGCCGGATCCGGGCGGTCTTCGTCACGCACAACGAGACGGCGACCGGCGTGACATCGGATGTGGCCGCGGTGCGGGCAGCACTCGATGATACAGGTCATGACGCCTTGCTGTTCGTCGACGGTGTCAGCTCGATCGCATCCATTGATTTCCGGATGGACGACTGGGGTGTAGACCTCGCCGTTACCGGCTCGCAGAAAGGCCTTATGCTGCCGGCAGGCCTCGGTATCCTCGCCGTCAGCCCAAAGGCGCTTGAGGCGCATGCAAGTTCGACGATTGAGCGCTGCTACTTTAGCTTCGAGGACATGAAGGCGCCGTCAGCCACCGGCTACTTCCCTTACACACCGCCGACACAGCTGCTGCTTGGCCTGAGAGCGTCGCTGGACCTGATTTTCGCAGAGGGTCTGGATACAGTCATTGCGCGGCACAATCGCCTTGCCGAAGGTGTTCGCCGTGGCGTCCATGCCTGGGGGTTGAGCCTCTGTGCCACCGAGAAAAAATGGTGGTCCGACACGGTGTCCGCCATCGTCGTTCCTGAGGACATCGATGCCAAGCAGGTCATCGCGAACGGCTATTCCAAGTACCGCACCTCGTTCGGGGCCGGGCTCTCCAAGGTGGCCGGTCGGGTGTTCAGGATCGGCCATCTTGGCGACCTGAACGAGGTTATGTGTCTGTCGGCGCTTGCCGCGGCCGAGATGTCCCTACGTGACGCAGGTGCAAGGATCGAGGCCGGATCCGGCGTCGCGGCGGCGCAGGAGTGGTACCGCGCGCAGATCGGCCTTGCCGCCGGCGACCTTCAGGACTGTGCGGCATGAGGGGGGCGAGGATCGTGAAACCGACAGTCGTCGTGACCCGCCGCTGGCCGACGGAGGTGGAAGACCGGTTGGCCGCGGAATTCAATGTGCGGTTCAACGAGACCGACCAGCCCTACGACCGGCGCGAGTTGCGCTCCGCGCTCGAAGAAGCCGATGCGGTGCTGCCAACGGTAACCGACAGGATCGGCGCCGACCTTTTTGAAGGAGAGGTGCGAGCAAAGTTTCTCGGCAACTTCGGCGTCGGCTTCAATCATATTGATATAGCAGCGGCAGCAAAGGCGGGGCTCACCGTCACAAATACGCCCGGCGTGCTGACGGACGCCACCGCCGACCTTGCCATGACGCTCCTCCTGATGTGCGCGCGGCGGGCCGGGGAAGGGGAGCGCGAGTTACGCTCGGGCAAATGGACCGGTTGGCGTCCCACACATCTTTGCGGCACACACGTCACTGGAAAGACAGTCGGCATCATTGGAATGGGGCGGATCGGGCAGGCCATGGCGCGGCGATGCCACTTTGGCTTCGGTATGGACGTCGTCTTCTACGACAGTCACCCGATTACCGGTCTGGATGTGCCCGCGCGCCAATTGCCGAACGTCGATGACGTGCTGGCGGCTGCCGATTTCGTCTCGCTCCATTGCCCCGGAGGCGGCGAAAACTATCACCTGATCGACGATCGTCGTCTCTCGTGCATGAAATGGTCGGCGTTCCTCATCAACACCGCCAGAGGGGACGTTGTCGACGAGCACGCCCTTGTCCGTGCGCTTGAGGCGCGAAGGATCGCGGGAGCGGGACTGGACGTCTTTGAAGGTGAGCCACGCGTTCCCGGCCGTCTGGCCGAGCGGCAGGACGTCGTGCTGCTGCCGCATCTTGGAAGTGCGACCCAGGAAACGCGCATCGCCATGGGCATGCGCGTCATCGAGAACTTGAAGGCGTTCTTCAGTGGCCGCGAACCGCCCGACGTGGTCAGCTGATCAGTTGCGCCAAATCCCCTTCAATCGGCGCAGCGGCGACCTGTCGCCACGCCTCCCTTTGCCCCAGGAGAAAACAGATGTCCTTTCTGTTCGAGAGACAGCTCAAGCATGATCCCGTCATTGCCGGCGCGATCGCGCGCGAAACGGTGCGGCAGCGCACCGAGATCGAATTGATAGCCTCGGAGAACATCGTGTCACCGGCGGTTCTTGCCGCCCAAGGCTCTGTCATGACCAACAAGTATGCGGAAGGCTATCCCGGGCACCGCTATTACGGGGGCTGCCAGTTCGTCGATCTGGTGGAAGCGGCCGCAATCGAGCGGGCAGGAATGTTGTTCGACGCATCGTTCGTCAACGTCCAGCCGCACTCCGGAGCGCAGGCCAATGGTGCGGTCATGCTGGCGCTCCTAAAACCTGGCGATACATTCATGGGCCTGTCGCTTGCGGCCGGCGGCCATCTCACCCACGGGGCCCGGCCGACCCTGTCGGGGAAATGGTTCAACGCCGTTCAATACGGCGTTCGAGAGAGCGATTGCCTGATCGACTATGACGAACTCGAAGACAAGGCAATTGCAACGCGCCCGAAGCTGATCATCACCGGCGGTTCGGCCTATCCGCGTCTGATCGATTTCAGACGGATTCGGGCAATCGCCGATACCGTTGGGGCGGTGATGATGGTCGATATGGCGCATTTCGCCGGTCTGGTGGCTGGAGGGGTGCATCCGAACCCGCTGGAGGTGGCGGATGTCGTCACCACAACGACGCACAAGACACTGCGTGGGCCACGCGGCGGGATGATCCTCACCAATAACCAGGACATCGCGAAAAAGGTGAACTCAGCCGTATTCCCCGGCTTGCAAGGCGGCCCCTTGATGCATGTCATTGCCGCAAAGGCAGTCGCGCTCGGCGAGGCGCTCGAAGATGACTTCCGTCAATATGCGCGCCAGATGATTGCGAATGCCAAGGTGCTTGCAGCGACGCTGTCTGCGCGAGGCTATGACATCGTTTCGGGAGGCACCGACACGCATCTGCTGCTGGTTGATCTGCGCAGCAAGGGTATTTCGGGCAAGGATGCCGAAGAGGCACTGGGCCGGGCCGGGCTGACCTGCAACAAGAATGGTATCCCTTTCGATCCGGCTCCTCCCGCGATTGCATCGGGTATCCGGCTCGGAACGCCGGCGGCGACCACACGCGGCTTCCGCGAGTTCGAGTTTACCCAGGTGGGCGGCCTCATTGCCGATGTCCTCGACACCGTCGGCTCTGAGGATAGCGCGGAGCAGGAACGGCGGGCACGGTCGTCGGTCCACGATCTCTGTGCCGCCTTTCCGATCTATTCAATGGAGCGTTGAGGTCAGGGCTTGAACTGATGCCCCAGATTTGTCCCCCTCGTTATCGTTCGGCGCTTGATCGCGCCGGCGATAACCATGAGTATCGACCATGGTAGCTGGACCTAGGTCCGGTGAAAAATCCGCCAGGTGCTTTGAAAGGCTTCGATGCGACTTCCACCGATAGATCTCAGCCGGGAAAACACGTTTGGGGAGATCTCCTACGAAAACGGCGGGGAGTATGGCCCGATCAAGGGGGATTATCTCGCCTTCATCGTCGTGCATATTGGCTCGCTCAGGATCGAGGCGGATGAAACCACCCTGCAGTTGGAGGCGGGACAATGTGCACTGTCGTTGACCCGGGACCGTTATCTCACGACGCCGGCCCCGCAGACCTTGACCCACATCAGCTGGTGCGATGGCAGACCGCAAAATGCGGCGTGGCTCTATAAAGAGCGCCACAAATATGCACCTTTCATTATCGCCTCGCCGCAGGTCCAGACCTTGATGCAACTTGGTGTCGATCTCGGCATCGGCGATCGGGATGGCCGCGGCGGACTTCGCGAGGCGCTGACAAACACCCTTCTCAATGCCTTCATCTACGAGGCGGAAGTTGTTGCGGAGGAAAGACCGATCCCCCAGACGATCTTGCAGGCTCGCCGTTTCCTCGATGAAAATTTTGCCGCGGACGTGTCCATCGAACGCGTCGCCCAACAGGTTCGCGTCAGCCCGCAATACCTGGTGTCGGCCTTCAAGAAACATCTGGGAATGACGCCGGCCCGGTATCTCTGGCGCTGTCGGCTCGACTACGGCGCCCATCTCCTTCAGCGCAGCGGGCTGTCCGTAAGCGAGATCGCCTACCAGGTGGGTTACAAGAACCCTTACCATTTCTCGCGCCAGATCAAACTCGCCTACGACTGCTCGCCGACCGAGCTTCGCGAGAAGATGTTGAACGGCTGAGGTTACAGCGGTCCTGGCGCCGGCACACCCTCAATGACAGGCGAATTTGCGGTATCCGATCGCCAAGCGCAGGCATGGTCGAATGTCTGCTTTTGATGACAATTTCGGACAGCATCTTCACCCGACACGGACGGTGCGCACAACAGCAGCAAACATCTACGGGATTGCGACATGGAAAACCTCAGTCACATCGACCCGATCGCACGCGATGAATGGCATGTCGTCGCGTCGCTTGCGGAGCTTCCGGCCACCGGCATGTTTCCAACCGTACTTCTCGGTCAGAAGATCTTGATTGGCCGGCACGGCGATCGACTGGGGGCGTGGCATGAGCCGCCACATCCGGCAGCGCCGAATGCCTCTGAGGCATCCGGCAGCGAGCTGCCGACCATCCAGCGGTTCGGCTATCTCTGGGCAACCTTGGGCAATCCTTCCCGCGATCTCTTCCTGATACCTGAATTCGACGAGCCGGACCGCAGCCATATCGTTCAAGGCGTCACCCGCGTTGGCGTTTCAGCGCCGCGCGCCGTCGAGAACTTTCTGGACATGGGGCATTTCCCGTTCGTCCACACAGGTATCCTTGGGGAAGAGCCTCATACCGAGGTGAAACCCTACAAGGTCGACGTCTATTCGGATCCGCCAGAAATCCTGGTCACCGATTGTGAATTCTATCAACCGCAGGCCAATGCCGGCTCCGAGGCGGGCGCCGACACCGAATATGTCTACAGAATCCCGCATCCGTTCTGCGCCGTTCTCTATAAGACCGGGTCAACGCGCCCGGACCGTCGCGATGTCATCGCTCTGTTCGGCCAGCCCGTCGATGAAGACTGCGTGCTCGTGCATATCGTCATCTGTCTTCTTGACGAAGTCACGGATCTGGCCGCGATGCGCAGCTTCCATCAGACGATCCTGGGACAGGATAAACCGATCTTGGAAAACCAGGTGCCCAAGCGGTTGCCTCTGGATTCGCGTTCGGAAGTTCCCATCCGCGCCGACGCTGCTTCCGCCGCCTATCGCCGGTGGCTTCGTGAACGCGGCCTTCGCTACGGTGTCCTCATCGACGGTCGGTGACCGGTGCGACCAGCAATTGCACCAAGCTTAACTGGAGATATGCCACGCAAAAATAGCAGTCATTGTTGCTCAGGCCAGTTCATGAAAGCCTGTTACAGCAATGAGAAAGACCCAATGTCAGCGGCGACAAAAAACCAAAAGGGGAAGCCGTTGGCAGGAAATCTTCGCGTCGATGCAGACGATGCCGCCAGCAAGGCGGATGACTGCATCGCCCGCTGGTGACCATCAAGGTTTCCGGCTGAAACAGGAGGAATACCACCATGCCGTTCAGCATTACACGCCGCGCCGCAATCTTCGGTTCGATGGCTACCTTTTTGTTGCCTGCCCTCGATCGCGCATTTGCGACCGAACCTGATACGTTGAAGATTGCACTCATCCTGGAGAGCCGAACCGATATCGGCTGGACACGGACGTTGCTGGATTCGTTGGAGCAGGTGAAGCAGGCGAGACCCGACGGACTTGAACTGTCGTGGGAATACACGGACCCGATGTGGAACGATGACGCCGAAAACGCCATGCGCTTTTATGCCGAAAGCGGCGAGTACGACATTATCTGGGCCCATGGCCGATACTCCGACCAGGTAAAAAAACTCGCCGGCGAATTCCCCGATATTATGTTTGTCGTCACGGGATCGGGCAATCTGCCCCTCGGCGCCAATCAGTACTGGCTCTACAAGCGCCTGCACGAACCGTCTTATCTGCTCGGCATGATGGCGGGCCGCACGACCAAATCCGGTGTGATCGGATTGGTCGGCACGTTTGCGGCCGACGATGTCAATGACCAGATCAATGCGTTCCTTGATGGTGCGCGATCGGTCAGGCCGGACGTTAAGCACCGTGTCTCCTTTATCGGTTCCTGGTCCGACAATGCGCTGGCCGCCGAACACGCCAACGTCCAGATCGCGTCGGGTGCGGATGTCGTCTTCATGCTGACGGACAACTTCAAGCCCTGCCAGGAGCACCGGATCATGTGCTTCGCCAACATCAACGACCAGAGCAAACTTGCGCCTGACGCTATCGCCTCGAGCGCGATCATCGATTGGCAGCCGGATATCAAATGGATCATTTCGGAGTGGCGCAATCATAAGGCTGGCCAACAATATAGCGGCAACACGGAGCCGAAATGGTTCTCCATGGGCCAAGGCGGCGTCGATATCGCACCCTATCACGACTTTGATGCGAAGCTTCCGGCGGCGCTGAAGGAAGAGCTTGCTGCGACGAGACAGAAGATCATTTCCGGCGCGTTCGTGGTGCCTCTCAACACTGCGGAGGTAAAATAGGGCCGACGATGTAACAGGGCTGGTATCTTCGATGGAAAATCTTCTCAGCGTACAGAACCTGACCAAACGGTTTGGAGCCGTCACCGCGAACGACAGCGTCGATCTCGAGGTGCGCAAGGGCGAAATTCACTGTCTTTTTGGTGAAAATGGTGCGGGCAAGTCGACACTGTCGGCCTGCCTTTACGGATACTATCGCGCGGACAGTGGCGTCATTCGCTTCAAGGGGGAGGTGGCCGAGCTCAACTCGCCGGCCGATGCGTTGCGCTTGGGGATAGGCATGGTGCACCAGCACTTTGTCCTCGTCACCAATTTCACCGTTCTTGAGAACATCATAGTCGGTAGTCCCGACGTCGGAATGTTCCTCTCGAAATCAGCGGCGCGGCGCAAGGTCGAGGCACTTTGTCGTCGCTGCGGCATCGAGATCGATCTCGATCGCGAAATCTGGCAGCTTTCCGTCGGCGAACAGCAGTGGGTCGAGATCCTCAAGGCATTGTATTTCGGTGCAGAGCTTTTGATCCTGGACGAGCCGACGGCCGTCTTGACCCCGCAGCAGTCCGACCAGCTGTTTGTCATTCTTGACGGCATGCGCCGCCAGGGCCTGTCGATCATCCTGATCAGCCACAAGCTGCGTGAAGTGATGCAATCCGATCGCGTGACGATCCTTCGCAAAGGCAAGGTCGTTGCCACAGTCGAGACATCCACAACGACGGCGGAGGCCATTACGGCACTGATGGTCGGGCACAAGGTGACGAAGCACGTCCGCGACAGGTCCGTCGCGCCCGGGCGCGATGTCCTTATCGTCGAGCGCGCCGGAGCCATCGGAGAGTGGGGGGAGGAAGTCCTTTGCGATGTCACCTTCACCATCGCTGAAAACGAAATCCTTGGTCTGGCAGGCGTCGCGGGCAACGGCCAGAAGGAGCTGTTTGAAGTCCTCATGGGCGTCAGGACGTTGAACTCGGGCAGCTTTCGCCTCGATGACGAGGCGATCGTGGCGCCAACCTCGCGTGAAATGCTCGACAGGGGCGTGGGGCTCGTACCTGACGACCGTTTCCGCGAAGGGTTGATCCCGGAGTTCGGAACGGCCGAGAACCTGGTGCTGGGGTGGCAGCGCAAGCCGGAGTACAGACGGGGACCGTTCCTCGACCACCGCAAGATCAACGCATTGGCGGAGCGCAAGATCGAGGAATTCAGGATTGTGACGGCGTCCGCGGACCTGCCCGTCGAGCGCCTGTCAGGCGGCAATGCCCAGCGCGTTATTCTTGCGCGCGAATTCCTCCACGCCACGGGCCTGCTGCTTGCCAATCAACCCACGCGTGGCCTCGATGTGGCCGCATCCGAGTTCGTCTACGAGAAGATCCTGGAGAAGCGTGCCGAGGGCTTCGCCGTCCTTCTGGCCTCCGAGGAACTCGACGATCTTCTTCGTCTCTGTGATCGCATCGCCGTGATCTTCAAGGGCAGGATCATGGGGATTGTGCGGCCCGAGGAAACGACGCTCCTCGAGCTTGGAATGATGATGGCGGGTGACGCCAGCAACCTTGGTGGACAGGTCAATGATTTCAATTCAAAGGCGCTCAGGCAATAGCTTGAGCTGGAATGTCGCCTGCTATGCTGCGGCAATGTTATGCGCGCTTTTTTCGACCGCCGCCTTGCTCCATTTGTCGGGAGGCGATGTCACCAAGGCATTCTCCTCGCTCGTTATAGGCGCTTTCGGCAGTCAAAAAGCACTGCTCGGATCACTTGCCAAGGCCACGCCGCTGCTGCTTGTCGGCCTTGGAACGGTCATCGCCTTCAGGGCGAAGATCTGGAATATCGGACAGGAAGGACAGGTTCTCGCCGGGGCAATGTGCGCCTATTGGGCAAGCCTCTGGATTGGCCCGTTACCCTATTGGATGGCATTTGCCGTCCTGGTCATTGCCGGCCTTGTCGGTGGTGGAGTGTTGGGTCTCATGGCCGGTGCACTCAAGACCCGTTTCGGCACGAGCGAAATCATCTCAACAGTGATGTTGAACTACATCGTGATCTTTCTGCTCGCATATCTACTTGATGGCGGGCCATGGATGGAATCGGGGGTGACTGTCGCCTACCACCAGTCGCCACCGGTCAATTCGATGCTGGAGTGGCCAACACTGTTTGGTCAGGGTGCGGCCAAGCTGCATGCGGGCTTCATCCTCGCACTTGTTGCCACGGGGCTGTGCGCCGTGTTGTTGGAGCGAACGCCGCTTGGTTATGAGATCCGCGCCTTCGGCTCCAATCCGACTGCGCTGAGGTTCCGCGGAACTGATATCAGTCGCCTTCTGCTGGTGGTGATGGTTGTTTCCGGTGCGCTTGCGGGGCTCGCCGGCGCGGGTGAGCTTTTCGGAACGGCTCATCGCCTTCGTGCCGAAACGCTTCTCGGAATTGGCAGCTCCGGCATTGTCGTTGCCATGGTCGGAGGGCTGCGGCCGAGCGGTGCCATGCTTGCGGCACTCTTCTTCGGCGCGCTTAAGAGCGGTGCCATCTACATGCGATTGCAGAGCGGAACCCCCGCCGGGCTCGTTTCGGCCATGGAAGGGCTCGTCCTGCTCTTCTTCCTGTGTGCAGCGGTCGCCACCAGGATCCAAATTACCGTTAGGAGTGAAGCGCATGCTTGAGCTTTTTCAGGGGCCGCTGTTCATCAGCATTCTCGCAGCGATGGTTCGGATCGCCACGCCGCTGTTGTTTTCGGCAATGGGCGAACTCGTTACTCAACGGGCTGGTATCTGGAATATTTCTGTCGAGGGAACGATGTTGCTTGGTGCCGTCGTCGCTTATGTGATCGCATCATCGACAGGCTCGCCATGGCTGGCCCTGCTTGTGGCGGTCATCGCCTGCGCACTCTTGAGCCTGGTCATGTCCTACGTCACCATTGTCCTCAAATCAGAGCAGTTCATCGCCGGCCTGGCCGTGAACCTGCTTGCCTCGGGCCTGACCTTGTTCTGGTTTCAGACCTATATCATCGGCCGTGACCCTCCCAAGTTCGCGGGGTTCGAAGCTGTCGAGATTCCATATTTGTCGGACATTCCCGTCCTTGGAACGGTGCTGTTTTCCCAGCGGCTTCTGACCTATGTCGGCTTTCTTATACCGCTGGCGGTCTGGTTCTTTCTCTACCGCACCCGGTATGGGCTTGAAGTTCGATGCGTGGGGGAAAACCCGAAGGCGCTTGACGTCAAGGGATTAGGCGTCGGTCGGCGTCAATGCCTGGCGATCATGTTCGGAAGCGTTATGTCCGGTTTCGGGGGGGCGTTCCTGATGCTCGGCTATTCCGATCGATTTGTGCCAGATCTCATTGCCGGTCGCGGTTGGCTTGTGGTTGTTGCCATTATTGCCGGTAACTGGATGCCGTTCCGGGTCGTTGGGGCAATCTTCGTCTTCGCCTTCCTCGAAGCGGTTGGCATTCATGCGCAGGTCGTCGGGGTTTCAATCCCCCACCACGTCTTTCTCGTGCTGCCCTATGTAGCCTCGCTCGTACTTCTCGCAGGCCTGAGATCACGAACGCATCAGCCCGTTGCACTGGGGATTCCATATCGCCGCGAGTGAGGAGAGATTAACTGCGGATATCTACCCGGGAACACGAAGGCCCAGGCGCGCGCGACGCGGCTGGGCCTTTGCACGCAACTGTCTTTCTAAAGGCACGCGGGAGATCGCGGATTTGGAATACGGTCAGACCCGCTAAGGTGCGCCACATGTAGGAATCTCCACGATAAGACGTCCACGAAAGCAGCGACGACCCGTTCGTCATCTTGCAATTCGGCTCGCTGGCGGCGACGTGGCTGCATGCGATCCCGTCGCGCCACTTTTTCGGGAACGTTAAGTGCAGGCATGTACCGGGCAATCGGGGACATTCCGTCCCGGGCCGCAAAATGAAACTCTACAGCCAGTCAACCGGCGTTGTTGCGGTACAGCCGCTGCACCGCCAGGGCATTTTGGAGGTGGCCTATGGGGGAATTTCGTTGCAGCGATCGCACGCTTCTCAATGACTGGCACGTTATCGCGGAGCGGTCTGCCTTGTCGTCGCATTCGCCCTTCGTCACCAAACTGCTGGGGCGCGATCTTCAGGTCACTCTCGACGGGCGCTACAGCCAGAAAGTGGTGGCGCTGGAGACAGGTGAGATCATCTGCTCGGACATGCGATATGGGTTCATATGGGCATGTCTCGCAAAGCCGGAACGGGACATCATATACCTTCCCGAAACGAACGAGCCCGATCGCCACTTGCTGAGCGGAGGCTCCATCGCAGTCAAGGTGTCTGGTCTCCGTGCGGTCGAGAACTTCCTCGACATGGGGCACTTTCCCTTCGTGCACACGGGATGGCTGGGTGATGAGCCGCATACGGAAGTGCTGCCCTACAACGTAACGATTACGGCCGAAGACGAGGTGCTGGCAACTGAATGCAAGTTCCGCCAGCCGCTTGCCTCCCCGACGGCTTCGGCGGAGATGCTGGTCGACTACGTCTACAGGGTGTTCCGGCCCTATACGGTCGCCCTCTACAAGAGCAATCCGCTCCATCCAGAGCGCAAGGATGTGATCGTGCTCTTCATCCAGCCGATCGATCAGGAGAACTGCATCGTGCATTCCTACCTTTGCTATGTGAGCGAGGGTATCGAGGCGGCGGCGGTCCGCAGTTTCATGCAACTGATATTCGCTCAGGACAAGCCGATCCTCGAGAACCAGCGTCCGCGCCGTCTGCCCCTCGACCCGCGCGCTGAAACGCCGATCAAGGCCGATGCCGTCTCCGTCCACTACAGGCGCTGGCTTCGCGATCGGGCGGTTACGTACGGCGCGATCGCACACTCTGTCTGACCGGGCAACCCAGGTGGAATTGGAGGATCTTCGTATGGCGAAGACAAATAGATGTTCGGACCCCGTCGTCCTCAACTTGTGGCACCCGCTGGGCGCCTTGGCGGAGATCCCGGCCGATACGGTTGTCGATACCGTGCTTCTGGAAGAGCAGCTCAGTTTTGCGGTCGGTCTCGGGGGCGCGGTTGCCGTTTGGCGGTCCCGCGCCGAGCATTGTGCCGGCGACAACATCGACCCGGCGTTCGTGAGCAACGCTCTACCGGTGAAAGTAGCCTACGGTTACGTATGGGCTTCGCTCGGCTCGCCGCCCGACGAGCTCTTCGCTATCCCGGAATATGACGAAACCGATCGGCGTCGACTGAACGCTGCGACTTTCGGCGTAAATGTTTCAGCGCCTCGCGCAATCGAGAATTTCCTGGATATGGGCCATTTCCCCTACGTCCATACCGATATTCTGGGCGTTGAGCCGCACACTGAAGTCAAGGAATACGACGTCGATATTTCGTTCGAGCGGGACGAGATCCTGGCGACCCGTTGCCGTTTCTATCAGCCCATGGCTTCGAGCGCCTCCGAAGCGGGGGCAGAGGTCGAATATATCTACCGCGTGCCGCATCCCTATTGCTCGGTTCTCTACAAATCGAGCCCACTCGATGACACGCGTTACGATGTCATTGCCGTCTTCATGCAGCCTCTCAACCAGGAGAGCGTCCGCGCACATATGATGCTTTGCATCCTTGATGAGGACAACGAAGACAAGGTGATCAAGCGGTTCCAACAGACGATCTTCGGCCAGGACAAGCCGATCCTGGAGAACCAGTTTCCCAAGAAATTGCCGCTCGACCCCAGGGCCGAAACGCCAATCCGCGCAGACAAGTCAGCCATCGCCTACCGTCGCTGGCTGAGCCAGAAGGGCGTCAAATACGGGGTTATCCCGGCTGCAAATTGAGCGGCGGCAAACGAAACACAGACGACGAATTGGAGACGAAGATGCTGAACGAAGCGAGGACACAGTGGCACCCCATCGCGGCAACCGACGACTTGCCGCCACGCCATGTTTTCCATGGCCAACTTCTCGGTCGCGAGTTTGCCGTCTGGCGCGCGGACGACGGATACGTCAACATCTGGGAGAACCGTTGCCTGCACCGCGGTGTCAGATTGTCGATCGGCATAAATGACGGCCGCGAATTGAAGTGCCAGTACCACGGCTGGCGGTATTCGAACCGCACCGCCGGATGCACCTATATTCCCGCCCATCCGGCGGACGCACCTGCCCGTACCATTACAAACCGCACCTTTCCCGCGATTGAGCGGTACGGACTGGTATGGTCGGGCGAACAGCCTCACGGCGATCTTCCCCAGATAGAGTGCCTGGATGAGAGAGACTTCTTGGCTCTGCGTGCAATCCCGATCAACGCTCCAGCGGAGATGGTGCTTGAAAAGCTGCAGTCCCATAGGTTCCAACCGAACGGCCGAAACGAAGGAACGAGCGCGACCGTGAATGTGGAATTCGCCACGTCCAGTGCCGTCGCGCTTAGGAGCAGCGAAGGCGACACCGAAACGTTTGCTGTCTTCTTCGTCCAGCCGGTTGATTCCGCCCGCTGCGTCGTGCGAGGCGTGCTTGACCGTGTACCGGACGGCGATCTCCTGGCAGCCGTCTTGCGGCACCACAACGAGGCTCTCTCGGCCCTGCGGACAAACGTCGAGCACGAAGCCGCGAGTTTACCTGCACCGGCGCCGATCGAGCCGGTATTCGAGCGCGTGTCGGAAGAACTGGCCAGTCTGCCTGAGCCCGACAGACACGGACGCAAGGCCGCGATCCGTGTTCAGGTTGCGCGAAAGTGGCAGACTGCCGATGGCGTCATGGCCTTCGAACTTCGGCCCATCAAAGGACTGCTGCCGACATTCCAGCCAGGCGCGCATATCGACCTGCATTTGCCCAATGGCCTCATACGCCAATATTCGCTAACCAACGGACCGGGCCAGACGGACTGTTTTACCATCGGCGTGAAGCTGGAGCATGCGTCGAGGGGCGGATCGCAGTGCCTTCACGACAGCGTGCGCGAGGGAGATGTGCTGGCAATCTCCGAACCAAGAAACAACTTTCCCCTGCGCCGTGATGCACTGCACACCATCTTTGTCGCAGGTGGGATCGGCGTCACCCCGTTGCTGGCGATGGCGCAGGCCTTGAGCAACCAGAGCCTTTCGCACGAGCTCCACTACTTTGCTCAGAACGAACAGCAACTTGCTTTCGGTGAATGCAGGGCCGCCCTTGGTGGTGCGGTCAAGCCCCATCTAGGGCTTTCGCCCGACGCTACGGTCACCGTGCTTCGCCAGCTCTTGTCGCCCTATCGCCCGGACACGCAACTTTATATCTGCGGACCCGGGCCCATGCTGGAAGCGACGCGCGCTTTGGCTGCCGAAGTCGGCTGGCCGGAAGCGACCGTGCATTTCGAGTACTTCAAGAATACGAATGTCATCGACAACAGTTCGAGCTTCGAGGTCGCCCTGGCCCGCTCTTGTCTGACGATCAAGGTGGCTGCGGGACAATCCATTCTCGAAGCGATGCGCGAGGCCGGCGTCGACCTTCCGTCATCTTGCGAACAGGGGGCCTGCGGCACCTGCCTTGCAACAGTCATAGAAGGTGAACCGGACCATCAGGATGTTTACCTCAGTCCTTCGGAGCGCGCGTCGGGGACAAAGATCATGACATGCGTTTCTCGCAGCAAATCAGCTCGCCTCGTGCTCGACGCCTAAGGAGACCGAAATGATCAAGCTCTACGACTACGAACTATCGGGCAATTGCTACAAGCTTCGACTGCTGATGAGCATATTGGGAGTGGACTACAAGACCGTTCCGGTCGACTTCTACCCGGGCCGGGAGCACAAGGCCGATTGGTTCATGAAGATCAATCCGCTCGGCCAGTTGCCAGTACTGGAGGATCGCGATCTTGTGTTGCGCGATGCTCAGGCGATCCTCGTCTACCTCGCGTCCAAGTATGATCCAGCGGGTGCATGGTACCCACGCGACAATCCTGAACTCCTCGGCGAAATCAGCCAATGGCTTGCCTTTGCCGACGGGATTACGAGCACAGCTTCGGCCGCTCGCCTGCACGACGCGCTCTTTTATGACTTCGATATTGACGCAGCCCGCGCTGGCGCCCACCGGCTATTCCGCATCCTTGACGAACATCTCTGGTTTGGCGAGCGACAGGGGCGCCAATGGATCTGCTCGGCAAGTCGCCCGACGATCGCCGATATCGCCTGCTTCCCCTACATCATGCTGTCAGAAGAAGGGGGGATTTCGAGACAGGACTATCCGGCAATTCGGAGGTGGTGCGACCGGGTCAAACGCATCGATGGTTTCGTCGTCATGTCGGGTGTGTTTCCGGCTGGACCGGCGAAAGCTGCATAAGGGCTGCACGGCAGCCCTGAAATCAATGAGACCAGGGAGAAAATAGATGGATGTACGCGCCGCCGTCGCCGTTCAGGCCGGCAAGCCGCTGGAAGTGATGACCGTTCAGCTCGAAGGCCCGCGGGCCGGCGAGGTGCTGATCGAGGTCAAGGCGACCGGCATCTGCCACACCGACGATTTCACGCTTTCCGGCGCCGACCCCGAAGGTCTGTTCCCGGCGATCCTCGGCC
>NZ_MOAI01000052.1:0-28799 GCF_001976035.1 Ensifer sp. 1H6
CAGGCCCGGAAAGCAACGCGGGCGCGCAAAGAAGCGACCTGCCCGCCATCTATCATCCCACTCCCTGACTGCGATCCTGGTACCGCGCACATGAGCCGCAGACTGAAATCTCCATAGCCTTCGACTGTGGCCCGCGGGTTCCTTCCTCGGGGACTTTCGTACGCCTCGCGGCGCCCGAAACTCTTCACGGAAGCGGAAAGTCTGCTATGGGGCAACGTCATCGGATCGCCGCCGTTCGGCAACCGACCCATATTCTGCCGTTCAACCGTAGATCGGGCTTGCCTGTAAGCCGGCGCTGGCAGGCACCTGTTGATCCAGGCCAAATCGCAAGATCGGTCGAGCGCGACATATCCGGAAGGGCCTAGCTGGTGTCGCCACAGAGGAAGAGACGATGAAGGCGGCACTTGAAAACTACCATGCCCGAATGCAGCGGGTGCTGGACCACATAGACCAGCATCTGGACGACGATCTGGGTTTGGAAGCGTTGAGCGGCGTCGCGGCGTTCTCGAAATACCATTTCCACCGGCAGTTCACGTCCACCTTCGGGTTGTCCGTGCATCGCTATGTCCAACTGGCCCGCATGAAGCGCGCTTCGTACCGGCTGGCCTACAGACACGCCCAAAGCGTCACGGACATAGCGATGGATGCCGGTTACGACGCACCGGATGCTTTCGCCCGCGCCTTTCGGCAACGGTTCGGACAATCGCCTTCGTCGTTCCGAAAGTCTCCCGAATGGGAGTCGTGGCATGCGGCCTTCGGGCCTCTCGACAACGCTAGGAGCAAGCTTATGCAGAAGACTTATAGCCATGAAGATGTGACGATCCGCGATGTGGTCCCGACGCCGGTGGCGATCATGGAGCATCGGGGCGACCCCGCCACGATCGGCGATACCATCCAGCGGTTCATCGCCTGGCGAAAGGCCGCTGGCCTATCATCCCCAAAGACCAGCCCAATCTTCAACGTCTTCCGTTCTGAGCGGCGGCCCGAATCCTCGGCCGAATATCGGATGGACCTGTGTGCGGGCATCGATTTCCCGATAGGACAGAATGACGTGGGGGTGGCGGCGGGTTTTATCCCCGGCGGGCGCTGCGCTGTGCTGCGCGTCGTCGGCAATACCGACAATCTGGAGCCAGCAGCTCTCTATCTCTATCGCGACTGGCTGCCTGCCAGCGGCGAGGAAGCAAGGGATTTCCCTCTCTACTGCCAACGCCTCGCCTTCTTCCCCGAGGTGCCGGAGCATGAGACGGTCGCGGAGCTGTTCCTGCCGTTGAAATAGTACCGCTGGACGGCGGCTTGTCCCTTCTGATCGTCAGAAGCGGACAAGGCCGTTGCGGATCGTCATGTCGCTGCATTCCTCGGGTTGCTCTGGCCGCTCGCGATCGATCGCGGTGGTGTCCGCGCCGCCTGCCAGCAGGAGGCCGTTATCCGGCCCGTCCTGCTTCAGTTACCGAGCCATTTTACCGCTGTCGCAGCCGAGCTTGGCGGATGGGCGACTTAGGCCGACCGTACAGGTTGAAGGCGATTTCAGCGGATAGCGACCGCTTTCAAGTAATCAAGTACGTACTCAAAATGACAGTTATGGGGGCGCAAACCTGCCGTCCCCGCGCAGCGAATTGACAGTCCGCTTCGGGCTAAAATCGAGCCCTAGATCGCGTCCGGCGCCAAAGTCCACAGCGGTTGAAGGAAGCCGTTCTTCACTAGCGCCGTGCACGGCTTGTTGCGAGGATGTTCATGTTCTGGGCCAAAAAGATGATGTAACGGGCGGAACCCGGCCCGCCAGGTTTGAAGGGCCGGTGGTCGTCCCTCACAGTGATGGTTCGCGGAGTCATGAGTGGCCTGCTCCATAGCAGCACGGAGAGACGACCATGAAGCAGTATGCCGGCATCGACGTATCATTGGAATACTCGAGTGTGTGCGTGGTGGATGCGGATGGCCGCATCGGCCGACGACGCGGCGCACCTATGCGGCACGGATCGGCGAGCTGATTGAAGGTCATCCAACCTTGGAGGCGATCGCCGCGTCGCTACTGAAGGTGCGCGACGCGCTTGTGCAGGAATTTGCAGGTTTTGAGCGCAAGCTGCGTGGGTTCTCTGGTCGCTGAAACATATCAGTCCGCCATCAAGCCGAAGGCTCGCAGAACGCCGGATGCGACAAGAAGGGCTGGGGACAAAAGGCTCTGCAAAAAACCTGGCAGGGGCGAGAACGGTCAGGCGCTGAGCCAGATTGTCTGTCCGACCACCGTCATGGTGCCACGGTCGTGATGATCGACCAGATGGCCGGCGAGCGGCGTAAGCAACAAGCTCGCCACGCTGAATGAAGCAACACACCACCCCCACCAAGCGGGAGCCGCCAACGTGGAAAGCTACCCACGCGGGCACGATTCCTATGCTAGCCATGAAGAGAGAAGCCGAAGAAAATGTGATGAAAAGCGCTCACAGAAGTTCACGCGACTTTAACGCCTAACTCTTGCAACGTAACAAGCTTTAGGATTCTTGCGGCCGCAAAAGCCGCCGGTCGACGATGGTCAGGGCAAGTGAAGCTGCCAAACTGACACCGAGAACGATCATGGCGCTAGCGGTGCCAGCCACTTCCAGCTGCGTTGCCGCGATGGGCAAAACAGCCAGGATAGCCAGATTGTTGAGGCTTTCGGAAACCGCCAGAACCTGACCTTTGTCAGCGTCGCTGCGGGTGGCGAGCATGGACGTGCTCGCTGGCGCGGCGAGGCCAAGTGCAAATCCCCAGATGACAAGACAGACAAGCCCTCCTGCTAAGGGAAGTGGCGCGAGCATGAATGTGCTGATCGCCAAAACAAGAAGTGCGAGGGCCACCACGAGCGTCACGTCGTCTTTTCGGCAAAGGCGGCTGACGGGGCCAATACCGAGATTACCAATTGCAAGCCCGAAGCCGAACGCCGACACCGAAACTCCGACTGCGCCAACACTTAGGCCATGACGTAGTCGAAGCACTTCGCCGGCAAGAAGGAAACCAGCCACTGCCGTTCCGTTCCATAGACCTTTTGCCAATAGCGGACGAGTGATACTTCCTCGAACAATCCAGGCAAGCCGCTTCGGCTTTTTTGCTGGACGGCGGGACGGTTGAGAGGGGATCACACGCTGCGCGATGATGAAGGCCACTAGGCATCCAGTCGCGGTAACATGAAAGGGTGCGCGCCAGTCGAAGGCGTCCGTCAGGATGCCGGCAAACACCGGACCAGCTACTATTCCGAAGGTCATGCCGATCATGACGGCTCCCATGGCCGCAGATTGCCGGTGAGCCGGGACGATATCAGACACCAACGCGAAGGCTGTCGGAATGAGCGCCGCCGATGCCACCCCCCCAAACACCCGCAGCGCGATGGCTGCGCCAAAACTTGGAGCAATCGTCAACGCTAGGCCATCAACTGCGAAAAGGACAAGGGAGACTAAAAGGAGACGGCGACGGTCCATGCGATCAGACAGAAATCCGAAGATTGGAGCCGCGATAGCATAGGACAACGCGTAACTGGACACGAGCCAGGATGCGTGTGCGGGCGTTATGTCGAAAGCCTGTGCGAGTGGCGCAAGCATGGCAGACAGCATGAACTCGGTCGCTCCGACGAAAAAGACGGCGAGAGCAAGAATATGCAAGAGAATTCGTGAGGGCACGATTATCCTCCATCAATGTCGTGTTGAGAGGTAACCGGCGCGCGAGTGTTTGCGGTCGCAAACATAGCACCGGAGCAAAGTCGAATGGGGGAATTTGGAGGGAGCGACTGTACGCCCGCACGCAGGAAGAGCCTGCTATTGGTCTGCTTCTTATCTCAATGTGGATGAGAATGGAAGACCACTCCGATGATAGATGCTGTTGGACAGCCGTTACTCGAACCCCGCGTAGTGGCGAACATGCGACGCTCAATCTCGGCTACGGCCAATCTGCGGTTTCCTTCACATGGTCTGGAATTGAAGAAATGGACGAAGTCACTGGTGACGGCCACTCCGAGTTTCCAGACGATGGCGCAATCGAGATCGTGTTCGCTTACGACAATGGCGACGAGGCCATTCTAAAGGCCAACCAGGGACTTCTTCAACAGCCTGCTAGTGGCAGCGAGAGGTCTCCGCGCAGCCGATGTTGCCGCTATGTGCCTCGAAAATTGCATAATGTATCATCTGGATTGTGCGCTGCGGCCGATCCTTGAGAATGTGCCGTTTCATCGCGCCGTACTTTCGCGAACCTGAAGCTCGAAGCCCAAGTCGACGATCGGCGATTCAATTGGCCGGCCGGCAAGTCGATCCAACACCATCTGCACCGAGCGGCGGCCGATTTCATAGCGCGGCGTGCGTACGCTGGTGAGCGACGGATAGGCGACGTGCATCATGTCGAGATCGTTGAAGCCGCAGATTGCCATGCTGTGCGGCACGGCGATGCCCGCCCGCTGGCATTCGAACAGCACGCCCATGGCAAGGTCATCATTGTTGCAGAAGACCGCGTCAAGATCGGCGACCTTGGCAAGTGCATCGGCCAGGAGCGGCCCGCCGAGCGATACGCGTGAAGGCGTCAGCGTGGTGGTTACCAGCTTGGGATCAAAGAGCTGAGCGGTCTCCAGAGCCGAGCGGTAACCGGCGAGGCGACGCTGCGAGCGAGGATCCATTCGCGCGCCGATGAAGCCTATACGGCGATATCCAGCCTCGATCAGATGGTTGGTCGCCGCCTTGCCGCCATCGAAGTGGGAGAACCCGACCAGCATATCGACCGGATCGTCGCCATACTCCATGATCTGCACGATAGGGCAATCCGCGCTCTCGAGCAGTTTGCGGGTCGTTTCGGTCTGGTCGATGCCAGACACGATCAGCGCCGATGGCCGCTGGCTCAAAAACATCCGGATCAGCCGTTCCTCTTCCCGGGGCGAATAGTGGGTATTGCCCATCTGTATCTGCAACGGACCGTCGCCGAGCTCGTCATAGATGCCTCTCACCGTGTCGGCGAAGACGATGTTTGTCAGTGACGGCACGAGAACACCGATCACGTCGGCTCGGGAGGAGGCGAGCGCGCGCGCATTGGGGTCGGGCGCATAGCCGAGCTGGATCACCGCCGTATCGATCTCCGCGCGCAGTTCGGCCGAAACCAGCGACGGATCGCGTAGCGCGCGCGACACGGTAATCGCGGCGACCCCTGCCAGCTTTGCGACGTCGGCTATGGTTGGCCTCCCACTGCCGCGTCGGCTTGCCTTCCGGCCCTGGTCTTTGGAAGTGATGTCGTCCTTCACGTCGACTCCTGCTGGCTGCGTGAGCGCAGGGTCCCGACATCGGTGCGGCCGACATACCAGTTCCTTGCGTCCACCTCATCGAAGACGACGGAGATTTCGCGCTCGGACAATCCGGTTGCCTCGGCAATCGCCGCAGTGACCTGGCTGCTGATTGCCGCCTTCTTGGCCGCAGGATCGTCGGCGAGGGTCTCGCGCACGATGGTGATCCGCACGAACGGCATGGCTGGCCTCCTGCCTCAGTCGAGTCTTGCGCCGTTGACCATCAGCCGAACGGCATAAAGCGAACTGGTCGCGCAGATGTAGAGGATGTTTCGCTTAGGCCCGCCGAACACGCAATTGGCGGTGTTTTCCGGCACTCTCACCTTGCCGAGCAAGGTGCCGTCCGGGTGGTAGCAATGGATGCCGTCGCGGGCGCTTGTCCAGATCCGCCCTTCGTCGTCCAGGCGGAACCCGTCAAAGAGGCCTACGGTGCAATCGGCAAGGACCCGCCCGCCCGAAACCGCGCCCGCCTCGTTCACATCGAAGACGCGCATATGCGCAGGAAGGTCGGGCCCGTGCGTCCGGCCGGTGTCGACGACGTAGAGCTTTTTTTCGTCAAGCGAAAAGGCGAGGCCATTCGGCCGCACCATGTCGGTAATGACGGCCGCAACCGCGCCCGTCGCCGGGTCGACACGATAGACGTGGCAGGCGCCGATTTCGCTTTCGGCCTTGTGGCCCTCGTAATCGGACTCGATGCCGTAGGCGGGATCGGTGAACCAGATCGACCCGTCTGATCGCACGACGACGTCGTTCGGCGAGTTGAGCCGCTTGCCGTTCCAGCGATCGGCGACGGTGGTGATGCTCCCGTCATGTTCGGTGCGGCTGACACGGCGGCCACCGTGCTCACAGGTTACCAGACGGCCATGCCGGTCGGTGGTATTGCCGTTCGCGAAGTTCGACGGTTGGCGAAAGATGCTCACATGCCCGTCGGTTTCGTCATAACGCAGCATCCGGTCATTGGGGATATCCGACCAGACTAGATAGCGCCCGGCGGCGAAATAGGCCGGCCCTTCGGCCCAGCGACACCCCGTATACAGCTGTTCCACTCGGGCGCTGTGGTTGACCAGGCTGGCAAAGCGCTGGTCTACGATCTCGAAATCCTCGGCCATGGGTACCCTCATGCGGCAACGATCGCACTCTGACCGCTGATCGCATGATAGCGCTATCATCACGGAAGGGAATAGCCTTCCTGCATCGGTATCGACCGTTGCCGAATTTCACTTGAAAATTGGGAAGTTCGGTTCTCGGTAATCCGCAAATGTTACTTTACAATTTTTTGTGGTAGCGCTACCTAATTAAGAGACAGCGGTGTTTTCGGGAGGAGACCAGAGCGCCTCGTCAATGGTGAAAGCAGGCATCCAGCGTGCCGGTGCCAGAGAAGTTCGTGCCGTTCCGGGGGAAGGAGTTCCCTCTCGAACCGGAGAACAAAATCAGTGGCGCGCCAATGGGAGGAAATGTCGATGGTGAAGTCACTCGCTGGCGGCATCGTTGCTGCCACTGCCTTTTTCATGTTGGGATCGGCCGCCTACGCAGAGCCGGAAGTGGTTTCAGGGCCCGCGGCGGAGCCGGAATGTTTCGCGCCCTGGTCGGCAGACACCAAATTCTTCAAGTTTCCGAAAAAGGACGGCCCATACCGCATCGCTCTTGCGAACGGCTACATTGCCAACACCTGGCGTATCCAGATGGTGCAGACAGCCAAGGCCTATGCCGCTCAGCCCGACGTCGCGGCCAAGCTGAAGGAGTTCAAGGTCGTATCGACGGGTGAGGACGTGCCCGCCCAAATCTCGGCGATCAACAACTTTATCGATTCCGGCTATGACGCCATCGTCGTCAACGCCCAGAACCCGACGGCATTCGCGCCCGTCATCAAGCGGGCGAAGGAAGCCGGCGTGGTGCTGGTTGCCTTCGACAACACCCTTGACACCGAGGACGCGATCAACGTGAACGTCGACCAGAAGGGGCTCGGCGGACTGTGGGGCCAATGGCTCGTCAAACATCTGCCGAATGGCGGCAAGGTACTCGAGGTGCGCGGTGTGGCCGGAACTTCGGTCGACACCGACCGGCACGATGGGATCCATGAGAAACTCCAGGCGTCGGGCAAGAACTTCGAGGTCGTCGAGGTCATGGGAAAGTGGGATGACGGGGTGGCCCAGAAGGTGACGGCGGATGCGATCGCCACCAGCGGTCCCTTTGACGGCATTACCGGTCAGGGCGGCGATACCGGCATCGTCCAGGCGATGATCGACGCCAAACATCCGTTCGTGCCGTTTGGCGGCGAAACCGAAAACGGGTTTCGCAAGTTCTGTGCAGCACATGCCGCCGACGGCCTGAAATGCTCGTCGGCTGGAACCGGACCCGCACAGGTGGCCGTTGCTATCAAGACGGCGATCGCCGCGCTCGAGGGACAGGTGGTGCCGCAGTCGGTCAAGTTGCCGTTGGCCATTGTCGAAGATCCGAATTTCAAGGAGGGCCAGGATTACTTCCAGTCCGAATCCGACAATTTCTTCGTCGGTAATTCCTTCCCTACCTGCGGGATCAATTTCTCCGCCCAGGAGATCATGAAGCAGAGCAAGGAAAACCAGTAGGTCGATCAGGAACGGGCATCGCACAGCCAGCCGTGCGGTGCCCGTCGTCCGTAACGGTTTCCCGGAGAGCGCAATGGAAAATGGCGGACCGCTCTTTTGCATGGAGGGGATATCGAAGCGCTATGGTGGGGTTCGCGCGCTTGAAAATGCCGCGCTGTCGGTCAGGGCAGGGGCCATCCACGCCGTACTCGGCGAGAACGGCGCCGGAAAGTCGACGCTCATCAAGATCATGGCCGGCGTCGTGGCTGCGGACGAGGGCCAGATGACGCTCGACGGACAGCCGGTGACATTCGCTTCGCCGGCTGCCGCCAACGCCGCCGGGATCGCCTGCGTCTTCCAGGAGTTGTCGTTGATCCCAGAACTCAGCGTTGCCGACAATATCGTCATTTCCAATCCGCCGACGCGGTTCGGCATGATCGACCGCAAGGCCCAGAGGCGCCTGGCAGAGGAGGCGCTGGCGCGCGCCGGTGCGTCGACATCCATCCTCTGGCTCTGGTCAAGGATCTGCCGCTGTCGCGCAAGCAGATCGTCGAGATTGCCAAGCGCTGGCCCGCAAGCCGCGCATCCTCATCCTCGACGAGGCGACATCGGCGCTGACTGCGGCCGACGTTTCGAAGGTTTTTGCAGTGCTGAAGCGATTGCGTGCGGAAGGGCTGGCGCTTGTCTACATCTCGCATCGAATGAACGAGATTGCGGAACTTGCGGACGACTGCACGGTGTTTCGCAACGGCAGCAAGGTCGCGAGCTACGCGGCGGGCTCCAAGAGTGACGGCGAAGTCATCGAGATGATGATCGGCCGTGAGTATCACAGCGTCTACCCTCCTAAGCCGGGCCGGCTTGCACAAACTGCGCCAGTGCTTGAAACACGAAATCTGTCCTGGGCGGACCGGCTCCACGACATCTCGTTTTCGCTCCGCTCGGGCGAAATCGTCGGTCTTGGCGGGTTGGACGGGCAGGGGCAGCGTGATCTCCTTCTAGCGCTGTTCGGGGTCCTGCGCGGGCTGCGCGGCACGGTCCTCGTCGACGGCAGCCCGATCAGCATCAGCAGCCCCGCGCAGGCGCGCCGGCACGGTATCGGCATGGCGCTCATCCCGGAGGACCGTAAGACCGAGGGGCTGATGCTGCCGATGACGGTGCGCGACAATCTCTCGCTTGCGTCGCTCGACCGGCTGACGCGCGGCGGGATCATCGACAGCGCGAAAGAGGAGAGCGCCATCAATCAGATGATGACGCTGCTCGCCATCAAGGCGGGGAATATTGACGCGCCCGTCGGCGCCCTTTCGGGCGGCAACCAGCAGAAGGTCGTCATCGCGAAATGGCTGATGCGGCAGCCACGCATCGTCCTCCTCAACGATCCGACACGCGGCATCGACGTTGGAACCAAGCAGGAGATCTATCTGCTCTTGCGGCGCCTGGCTGACGCGGGCGCGGGCATCCTGTTCTATTCGACCGACTATGCCGAGCTCATCGGCTGCTGCGACCGGGTCCTCGTGCTTTATGACGGGGCGGTGAAGCGGGAACTGGTGGGAGCTGAGATAACGGAGCGCGCCCTGATCGCGAGCGCGCTTAACATCCCGTCCGCAGAACCATTCCATCAGGAGCCCGTGCAATGAACGACTGGCAGTATCGACTGGCCGAGCACCGGGGCACGCTGACTGCGGTTGCGATCTTCGTGGTGATGTTCATCATCTACACGGCGAACCATCCGGCTGGTTTCACAGCCAACGTTATTCAGACGGCTGCCAACAAGGGGGTGCTGCTCGCCTTTGTCGCGATGGCCCAAACCATGGTGGTGATAACCGCGGGCATTGACCTCTCCGTCGGCATGATCTTCCTTCTCACCAACTGCCTGGCCTCATGGTTGGTCGTGGGCTCGCCGCTCGAAACGACCTTCGGCGTCGTTATCGTCCTGGCCGTCGGGGCTGTGTGCGGCGCGATCAATGGAGCCATCGTCATATATGGGCGGCTGCAGCCGATCGTGGCGACGATTGCGACGGGGGCGATCTATTTCGGTGTCGCCCTGTTGCTGCGACCTTTTCCGGGAGGTTCCGTTAACGAGGGTCTGGCGGATGCCTTGACGGGACGGATATTCGGAGTCGTCCCGGCGAGCCTCGCGGCACTCGCGGCGGTGGTTGTGCTGATATGGGTGCCCTTCAGCCGGTCGGTCTATGGCCGGGCGGCCTATGCCGTCGGTTCTTCCGAAACGGCGGCCTACATGTCTGGCATGCCGATCCGGCGCGGCAAGCTGCTTGCCTATACGCTTTCGGGCCTGGTGGCCGCCCTCGGCGGGCTGTTTCTCACTTTTTTCACGTATACCGGTGACGCGGCTTTCGCCAGCGGTAACGCCTACACGCTGTTCTCGATTGCCGCAGTGGTGCTGGGGGGCGTTTCGCTGTTCGGCGGCAAGGGCAGCGCCATCGGTGCCGTCTTTGGTGCGCTGGCGTTCCGCACGATCGGCGACCTTTTGTTCGTTTTCGATCTCGACCCGCTCTGGCAACCGCTTTTCCAGGGGCTGATCCTGCTTGCGGCCATCAGCCTCGGCGCTCTGGCCCTTTTCCGGGTGCGCAATAGATTGGAGTGGTTCCTGTGAGCGAGACGGCGATGACGCACGTAAACGGACGCAAGCCGAACTTCCTGCGCAAACTCGATCCGGCGGTGGTCACCGCGTTCGGCTGCATCCTGCTGCTGCTTGTCCTTGGCAGCTTCTATTCGCGCAGCTTCCTGTCACCGGAGTATCTGCTGCAGCAATTGAAGGTGGCATCCTTCCTCGGCATCATCGCCACCGGCATGATGCTTGTCATCCTGCTCGGGCAGATCGACCTTTCCGTACCGTGGACCGTTGCAACGGGCGCCATGATGGCCTGCGCGGCTGCCGCCTACGGTCCGGTCGGCACTGCTCTTGCCATCCCTTTCGGAATCCTTTGCGGGATCGGCATCGGGCTCGTCAACGG
Source organism: Ensifer sp. 1H6 (assembly GCF_001976035.1). Lineage (NCBI taxonomy): Bacteria > Pseudomonadati > Pseudomonadota > Alphaproteobacteria > Hyphomicrobiales > Rhizobiaceae > Ensifer > Ensifer sp. 1H6. The sequence goes on from NZ_MOAI01000052.1 coordinate 10,818, forward strand.
CGTCGGGGTGGCATATCTGCGCATACCCTCGATGATCGTGACGCTGGCGACGAATGCCGTCGCTCAAGGGGTGATGGTGGTCTACACAGGCGGGTTCTCGCCGCAGGATTCCGCCACCGCGGCCATGCGCTATCTCTCCACCGGCGCCTTGATGCCCGGCATCCCGAATGTCGTCTTCATCTGGGGGCTGGTCGGCACGGCGATGGTCTTCCTGCTGCGCCGGACGGGCTTCGGGCGGGCCGTCTACGGCATAGGCAATCGCGAACGGGCGGCCTATCTTTCAGGGATCAATACCCGCCGCATCGTGATGATCGCCTTCGCCGCCTCGGGCGGGCTCTCGGCCTTCGGCGGCGTCCTGCTGGCAGGCTATGCTTCCAAGGCCTCGCAATCGATGGGCGATGCCTATCTGCTTCCTGCCATAGCGGCTGTTGTTCTTGGCGGAACCTCGATCCTGGGCGGCCGGGGATCCTATCTCGGCACTGTCGCCGGCGTCATCCTCATCACACTCCTGCAGTCAATCCTCTCCGTCACGCAGATGCCAGAGGCCGGGCGCCAGATCATCTACGGCGTGATGATCATACTCATGCTCCTGCTCTATGGTCGTGCGCCAACCAGCCGTTAAGCTTGCGGATAACAGAGGAAGCGCCACACGCATCCATCTGGCTTCTCGCCAGGACGCCAGACGATCCGGCAATGGGCTCGAAAGGCCAACCCGCGGGTTGATGATACATGGGCCGTCAAAGCCTTTCGCCGGTCCTCACCTCGCTCTATTTCGGATCGTACGGACCTGCCGTCCACCAGGCGCTCGCGGCAGAAACGTCACGGAAGGATCTACCCTCGGCGACCTGTCCTCGTGGGTCGTGCCGCAAACGATTGACACGCGCGAGGACGGGTACCTGTTGGAAGAGCAACTGTGAAGGCCGCACAAGGATGGAGGCGCTGCCGGAGCGGGCGAAGCGGGCCCTTCATATGTTTTGCTTGGACGGCGAACACTCGCCGAGATCAAAGTCAGCACAACCGGACCGAACGAACGGCCAGATCGCATAATGTATCGAGTGGAATATGCCGTGCTGGGGCAGGGGCCGGCTATGCTGCTCTATCGATTTCCGGGATCAACTCCAGTTCGCCATGAAGCGCTATTTCCTCTGTCTTGAGGTTGAAGCTGGTCTGCATGTTCATCCAAAATTCCGGCGTTGTGCGGAAATACTTGGCGAGACGCAGAGCGGTGTCCGTCGTTATCGGTGTTTGCTCCGCCGCTATGCGCTCGATGCGAGTGCGAGGGACATTGAGCTTTTTCGCCAGTGAACCGGCGCTCATGTTCAGCGGAAGTAGGTACTCCTCGCGGAGGATTTCGCCCGGATGGACCGGAGGAAGGATATGGGTCATCTCAAGCTCCTGTGTGCCACGATTGGCCATCAACGGTAGTCAACTATTTCGACGCCTTCGATACCGGCATCTGTCCATACAAAACATATGCGCCACTGATCATTGATCCGGATCGAATGTTGGCCTTCCCTATCGCCCTTAAGGGCTTCAAGTCGATTTCCCGGAGGGGAACGCAGGTCGTCCAGAGCAGCAGCGCTGTTCAGGATCGTCAATTTACGAACGGCTGACCTGACGATGTCTGAAGGAAAGCCTTTTGGGGCTTTGCCGCGCGCAACAGTGTCGGTTTTGGCATCCTTAAATGACCTGATCACGTCCCGCTCTTCATGCTTGTATCATATGGTGATACTGGTGAAAGTCAATCAATATGTATCATCGTACGATACAGATTCGCAATCGCGATCCTGTTTAAGCCATCCGAAGGTGCCGATCCTCGGTTCGATTCCTCTCAACAGCGAGACTCGATGGTCGGCGGCTCTCCGGCCAAAGCGGAATAGGAGCCCCAGATTTTCTTAGGACGGTTTGGCCCCTGCCAACGCTAGGCGCGCCCGCGTCGCGAAAACCTCAGAGCTGCGAGCCGATAGGGAGAATCGCATAAAATCCCGCCACGAATTGATCCCAAGGCGAACCCGTCGGCTCATGATAATAGATCCGCTGCGTCCCGTCCGGCTCGGTCTCCGTCCACGAGATCCGCTTGTCCTTGTTCAGCCTTACGGCAAAGGTTTCTTCTCTTAAAACGCCTCTTAGGGCATTCGACGTCTTCCTGGTAAATTCAGGCGAGTCGATCAGAATGCCCATCTCCGTATTGATATTCACCGACCGCGGGTCCCAGTTGAACGAGCCGACGAACAGGTAACGATCGTCGATGGTAAACGCCTTGGCATGCAGACCCGATCGCGATTCACCCCAATTGACGCCGCGCCGCGCTTCTTGATCTGCGTCAGGCCGAAGTTCGTAGAGGTGGACTCCACCTTCCAGAAGAGCCCGCCGGTCCTTTGCATAATGCGCATAGACTGGTTTCACGTCGTTCGATGCCAGCGAATTGGTTACAACCAACACCTCGACGCCCCGCGCCTCAAGTTCCCGCAACCACTCTGTGCCGCGTTTGCCTGGCACGAAATATGCAGAGATGATCTCAATCTTTGATGTCGCATCGGCGAAATACTTTGACAGTTGAGAGGCAAGAATCTCTTCTTCGTTGTCTTCACCGGCCGCTTTTGAAGGGGGGTCCGAGTACATTTTGGCGGGAACCCACGCGAGCTTCAGCGTCGATGGCGTTAGATTCTGCTTCGCGGCCGCACGCACCACGCTGGCATATTCCGTCTCTCGGGCATCCCCGATGATCTCGTCAAGGCGATCGCGCGCTTCGTCGAGACTGAACCCCTCTGGTTCGCCAACGACGGCGCGCGCAGGCACTGCAAACTTGCTGTTCCAGTACTCATCAAAGTTTGTCGAGACTTCATCGACAACGGGTCCAGCAACCAGCGCATCGAGATCCGAATAGTTCAATTCCCTCTTGGCCAGGAAATACTCATCGCCGATATTGCGGCCACCGACGATCGACATGGCATTATCGGCGGTCATCGACTTGTTGTGCATCCGGCGGTTGATCCGCTTGAAGTCGGTGAGGACGGCCGCGACAAGGCTCTGATCCCGCCAGAACGGGTTAAAGAGCCGGATTTCGATGTTTTTATGCGAGTCTAGAGCCGCAGTCACGGCGTCATAGCCCTTAGTGTCCATGTCATCGAGCAATAGCCGCACCCGCACACCCCGATCCGCGGCTTGCAGCAAGCTCCACGCAAAGATTTTTCCGGTAGGATCATTGTGCAGAAGGTAATACTGCGCATCGATCGTCTGTTCGGCGGCCGCTGCAAGCGCCAAGCGCGCCGCCAGCGCTTCTTCTCCGTTGCCGATCAGCCTGACCCCGGAGCGACCGTCCCTAGGATCACCAAGCCTTTGGACAGCTTGTGTCAGCCGCGTGCTTGTCGGCTGCGCGGGCGAATATGACGGTGTTTGCTTGAATGTTCGCACGGTGTGAGAACAGGCTGCGAGAAGGAACAAGGAAAGCCCTGCGGCCAGGATAAATGATCTCATACTACGCCCCAGCCAGAATGCTCCACGCCACCGTCCCTTCGCGGCTCGCAAAGCTAGACTTTGGCTGCGTCGCGCACTTTGTCGCTACTACAGACATGCTCTCACGTTTTGAGATTGAGCACCATTCCCGGAGTGATATCGTCCACCAAACCTCATTGTCGCTCTGGGCCGGAAGCTGCCAAGGAGCCGCTTTCGCTTCGCGCTATTGGCGGTCATCGCAGATCTTGATCGATCTCTTCACTCATCGCCGTGGCAGCGCTGACGCCTGGTAGTCAGGCTCATAGCTCAGGATGACGCGGTCCACCGCATTCATGAGTTCCTGAATGTCGACCCGCTCCCTTCAATCTGCTGCAGCCTGTCAGTCAAGGCGGCCCGCTTCTACTCCAACTCGTACGCTACACTCATTCGAGGCTCCGTTCTCCCCCGGAAACAGGGTAGTCGCGATGCCATCTTAGGTCTGGTGGTTTTGGCTACCTAATGCCGGACATTTCCGGCTAGGAAGCTGCGATAGCCGAAATCGGCTAGGTCGCAGTGCGGCTTCGCCCTACCAGAGCCATCAGGAACAGCGAGTGTTGGTGCTTTCCTGCTCGCGCGCTATCAGAACCCGGGTGATTAAAGTCGGAGTTACGCCAGCGTATTGGTTGTTCTCAAGGCTTCATCGAGTGCCCTGCGTCCGTTCCCGGCAAGCCAAGATCGGAAAGTGAGTAGCTCTGGGTTGATCTCACGCATGGCGTTCAAATCGACACATTCTGCAAGCGGGCCATCTTCCAAGCTCTTCGCCATGTGTGCGAGGTCCGCATTCGCCGCGAGAACGTCATCGGGAAAGCGTGCGTAGGAGATTGGGCGACCGGCGCCTTCGGTAAGGGCGGCTTCAAGCTCGTGCCCCGTCACGCGGTCGCTTGCGATCTTCAAGGTCATGCCGCCGAAGCGGGTCTTGTCAGCAAACACCGCAGCAACAAATTTGCCGATGTCCTCCACGGCGGTAAGCTGGATAGAATGATCCGGTCTGATCAGGGATACCAACCGTCCTTCATCCAAACCGAAACCAGGTCGTACGAGCATCTCCATGAAGATCATCGGCCGGATGATGGTCGCGGTGATGGCGAGTTCTCGAACGTGCCTTTCGATGCGAGGCTTGGCGTCGAAACGCGCGACCCCTGTCAGTTCATCCCCAACGCTGGCGCCTGAAGAATAAACGAGATGTTCGACGCCGATTTCGGCTGCCAGATCAGCAATTGAGATACCGTAGCGGACTTCGTCTTCTGCCGCCAAATTGGCCGGCAGTACGCTGAAAACACCATAGGTGTCTTTCATAGCTGTGCGGATCACGTCCGTGTCTTCGAAGGCGCCCTGGACAAGCTCCACGCCTGCAATCCCCAGTTCTAAAGACGCGGCATCAGTAGAATTTAAAACGAGCGCGCGAACAGGCCATCCCACCTTCAATAAGGCTTTGGCGACAGATCCTCCCTGTCGTCCGGTGGCGCCGAAAACAAAAATTGGCTGTTTGCCATTGGTCATTGAAAACCCTCGCGTTGAACAACAAGGGTCATCCATATATACGAATGGAAAATCGCCGGAAGACGGCACATTTTTCAGCATCAGGCACAAGGATGATACCCTTGGACAAACATTTCCATGCCGATGCGCTGCAAGGATCTGAGGATAATGGTCTGTTCAGACCGATCCAAGGAAACGGGGTGTGCACGCTGCTGGGCGACAAATGGACTGTTCAAGTCCTTTGGCGCCTTTCGCTCGCGAAGGAGCATCGGCTCCGTTTCTCAGCCCTTAAGAAAGAGGTTGATGGCGTCACCCAGCGGATGTTGACGCTTACGCTGCGCAATCTGGAGCGTAGCGGCCTCGTTGTGCGCCATTATTTTCCTGAAGTGCCGCCGCGTGTTGAATATGAGTTGACCGAGATGGGAGGCGGGGCCTTGCGCGCCCTTGAAGGGTTCAACTTTTGGGTTCGTGATAATCTGCACACCATCCAGGAATACCGTCGCGCTTACGACGATGCCAAGTAGTTAATCCAAGCGTCGTTTCTACTCGACGACTGCGGAAAGCGCTCCCAAGGGATTCGACTCCGATCGAGAAAGGGTCGCCTCCTCGTAGGCCGCGCCAACTCGCTCGCTCTGAGGCGCATCCACCGCCGGGCAACCTGCTCACGCTCCGTCCGGGGCTGCCGTGACGGCTGCATTTGTTTGAACTGAAGCCGAGTGTCATGGAACATCGCCAACTGATCAATCTCCTTCGTGATGACTAGCCCACAGCTCGCCTAGGGACAGCAACCCGCTTCGAGCAGGCGAAGGTATAGAAGCGCTCTTCGATATCCCAAATCCAGCCGACGAGTTCCAGCGCAACCCGGAGCGCGCCAAGAAGACCAGTCTGAGTAAGCAACTCGGCGACAGCGCGATATGCCACTGCCTGAGGATCTTCCAGGATTGGACGTATCTGGTCCTGAAACGTGGTTAGGTCCATGCCGGCATCGGCCCCTTCGGGACTCAAATACGGAATCCCCAGGCTAACCAGAATTACCGATAGGGTGAGCTTGCAAGCGGCCTTGCAGAGCTTGCAGGGCAATTCCTTCTGTAAATCCGTGGCAGTCTTCCTGAAGTTCCCGATGGTAAGTCGGAATGCAGCGCCAGCCTGGGAAACTATCCGGAGCTTAAGGCTACGGAATTCACTTTTGGCATGGAGGATATAGAGTTCGACGCGCCCTCTCAGGCCATCACCGACGAGGTTTCCTGGGTTATCGTGCGACTTGACTACACCCCGCAATTTCTCGAGCAGAACGACAACATAACCATCGTGCTCTGTTACCTGCAAATCGTGTTCGTAGATATACTCGCCTTCGCCTTCGATCTCGATGATCTCGGCAAGATCCTCACGCGTTATTGTCGAGCGAACTTGCATTGAAGGGCTCCCGATCTCCCTTGGAAAGAGGATCCATCGTATGACAGCGAGTGTCTGAGAAACATTCGCCCGAAAGTAGAACCATGCCGCAAGCCTTCGTTGTCCGAGGCCCCTGGCCAATCGGCTTGCCGTGCGCCACTTCACCGTGCGAAATGCCACTCGACAACTCTTTGTTATTAAAGCAATCTCTGATTGACGTCTGATCGCGAGGCAAGGAGGATCACATGATCAATCTCACGCAATCGAATGGCGACGCGCTGGACCTCGATGGGACCACTGTGCTTCGCATGAGAAAGACAGTCGCTCATTGGGACAATGACCTCGGAAACACCCTGGTAAACTCCGCCCGAGCCCTGTTTGTGATGGAGGAGGCGTCTGCCGTTGCGGCACTGGTCAAGGCGGAGCTTCCGGGTCTCGATTCTCTCACACAACCGGGTGGCTCCCCCGTCTGGTTCAATCCCGCGAAATCGAGCGGGCCTATCCCGGTAGCCTCGCCGGGAAAGGATGGGATCAACTCTGCGCTCGATATTGGAGGCAAGCGCCAATATGTCCGCGAAACGCCGGAAACAGTCAGGGCGAAAATCGAAGCGGGCGGCGGTGATGTCCAGCCCCTGCCTGGCGAAGCGTTCTGGAACCAGGCTGTCGAAGCAGTGAAGGACTTCTTCGATGGGGTTGAAGACTGGGATCCAGATCGCGGAGTCGAGACACCGGAAGACCCGGCAGGATCCTAGCCCCCGCGTGCGGGCGGCGGGTGTACCCGTCCCGGAGGGATGATTACCGGAGTGGTCTGCGGCGTCAGAGTCGAGAGTATCGAAGAACCTGTCATGCGGGAAATTCGATACTTAGACACACCGGCTCCTATCGCGTCCGACCTCGCACGATCGCAGATCGGCATATTATGGATCGTCGCAGATTGCGGGAACGTCGCGTCACCTGATAAAATCAACGTTATGAATCACGCAGGCGAAATACTCATTCTCACAGGCCCACCCGGCTCCGGAAAAACTACCACGGCACTAGCCCTTGCCGAAGAACGCGGATCACCCAAGGCTCATCTTCATTCTGATGACTTCTGGCACTTCATCAAAAACGGCGCGATTCCACCCTATCTGCCCGAAGCGCATGAACAGAACGCCGTAGTCATGGATGTGATCGCAAATGTTGCCGAAGGATACGCCAGGGGCGGTTTTTTTGTCGTTGTGGATGGCATAATCGGCCCATGGTTTCTGCAACACTTCAGGAGACTCGCCGCGCCACTCCACTACGTTGTCCTGCGACCGCCGTTGGATGTGGCCATTCTTCGCTGTCAAGAGCGTGGTGGCGACACGTTGACCGACCCTGTGCCTATTACCGCACTCCATCAACAGTTCTCATCGCTGGAACAGCTTGAGCCGCATGTTCTATGTACCGATGGACAAACACGCCGTGAAACGCTCGGCATGGTGATCGAGGCGATAGAGGGCGGCAAGTTTCGTTTGGCGACATAGGCAGCTTCGAAAAGCATAGCTGCCCTCAAGTCGCATATCCCAGGTTCGGCTACGTCGCCCGGCAGATCGCTTGCCGCGACATTGTCACGACGCATGAGATCAACTTGGTTGCGCGTGAGCGGCGCCGCGGGAAGAAACTCCGTAGCAGCCGCCAAGATGTTCCATACCGCGAATGGCACAGGTACCGGCCTGGTTCGCACCTTGAATTGAATGGCGACCTTCTGAACGAGTTCCCGATACGAATAAATGCGCGGACCGGCGCACTCGAAAATCGATGCACCCGTGGGATTCTGACCCAGAGCCAAGCGGCTCACAGCCTCCGCCACGTCCTCGACATATACCGGTTGCAGCCGAGTGCTCCCTTCGCCGAACAGCGGATAGATCGGGAGGAGGCATACCAGCCTCGCGATCGTTGTGATGAACGCATCGTCGAGGCCCGTCATGACAGCGGGACGGACGATCACCGCGCCTGGAAACGCCGCCTTCACCACGTCCTCACCGCGACCCCGCGCCCGGATGTAATTCGAACGGGAATTCGGATCCGATCCGATGCCGGAAATCTGGATGAACGTCTCGACGCCGACATCCCGCGAAGCGGTCGCCAGAGCGGCTGCGGCTTCTACATGGACACGCTCGAAGGTCTCCTTACCGCGCTCGACATAAAGGCTGACCGCATTCACAACAGCGCGAGATCCAGCCACGGCAGCGACGATCGAGGATGGAACCAGTATGTCAGCTTCGATCTGCTGAGATGGCTTCTTATCGGAGGCGTTGTCCAACGTGTTCTTTGAGGGATGACGCGAGACGGCACGTACATCGATACCCTTTTCCAGAAGCCTGCGCACGATCCGCCGCCCAACGAAGCCCGTTCCGCCGAACACTGTCACAATGTTCGCGCCGGCTAAATCATTTCGACCATGTTGGTTAGCCATCGTGCTCTCTAAGGTTCTCCGACCAGCAGCGGGTCGTCAGTCGCGTTCTCCCGTTAGTTATCGGAACTTGGGCGGAATGAGTGTTTCTGGTTGCGCGAATCCCGCTGGCTACCACCTTATGGCTGGGGTTCATTCCACGGCCGATTTGAGGAAACGTTTCCAATTCGCATCCGTTCCGCAACCGTCCCCAATAGAACGAATTAATGAAGGGGTCTGTCGCGACCGTTGCTATGACGCTGAGCGCGAGGGAGATGGTCTAATCGCGAGGCATCAGTGATTAATAGTGCCGAATGGTAGGCAGATGGCAAGTCGTCAATTGCCATTGGCTGAAGGGCGACGTTCTATATTATAAGCTGAAGGAGACGAATATGGCTGCCCGAGAGCCCGGATATGCTCCGCGCGGCGGACCGCAGCCAAACCGTCGATCGCTTTGGTTCGCTCGTAAAAGCCCTTGAACTGGTGCCCCCCGATGTCGCCGGCGAACTCGCTCGATCCGCCAGTTCGCGCGACTAGCAGTTTGCTATCGGCTCGCACGTGAAGCCCAAGGGCGTCGCGGCGTTCGGCTGCTGGAGCGGAGTGGGCGTCTGAGCCGATTCCGCACCATTTGACGCGGCGATCGGTAGGAGGTTTTCCGTGTAGATGAACCTGCGGCATGCCTGACGGAGGCTCCCCGGCGTCTTTTGCTCGCTGAAGCCGAAAACATCGGTGCCTTGTTCGCGGATCCGCGACGCCAGGCGTGTGAAGCCGGAACTGACCCCTCAAAGCCTTAACGGCTATTTCTTGGCACTCCTATCAATCGAGTGCCAAAGGTGCTATGTAAGGATTGCAGCCGCCCTATGTGCCGGCAGCAGAAAGAATCTCTATGAAAATCCGTCCACTCCATGACCGCGCCGTCATCCGGCGCGCGCAAGGCTATCTCAAATCCAAGGGCGGGATCATCATTCGCGACATTACCAAGGAAAAGCCGCAGGAAGGCGAAGTGATCGCCGTTTGTCGAGGCACCCGTAATGAAGGCGGCAAGCTGATTCCGCTCGACGTTAAGGCCGGTGATAGGATTTTGTTTGGCAAATGGTCCGGTACCGATTTCAAGATTGACGGCGAGGAACCCCTGATCGTGAACGAGCCCGACATCATGGGCGTCGTCGAAAGACCGTCGCGGCCGAGAAAGCTGCCTGACAGTCGATTTCCAACCCCGCAATCTCAAGACCGAACTGGACGAACATAATGTCTGCCAAGGAAATCAAATTCTCCACTGATGCGCGCGATCGCATGCTGCGCGGTGTCGAGTTGCTCAACAACGCCGTCAAGGTGACGCTGGGCCCCAAGGGCCGCAATGTTGTCATCGACAGGGCCTATGGCGCGCCGCGCATCACCAAGGACGGGGTCGCAGTTGCCAGGGAAATCGAGCTGGCCGACAAGTTCGAGAACATGGGCGCGCAGATGGTGCGCGAGGTGGCCTCTAAGACCAACGACCTCGCCGGTGACGGCACCACGACGGCGACTGTGCTCGCTGCCTCCATCCTGCGCGAAGGCGTCAAGCTCGTCGCCGCCGGCATGAACCCCATGGATCTCAAGCGTGGCATCGACCTTGGTGTCGCTGCTGTCGTCAAGGAAATCCAGGCGCGCGCCAAGAAGGTCGAGTCTTCGGGCGAGATCGCGCAAGTCGGAACCATTGCCGCCAATGGCGACGCGACAGTCGGCGAGATGATCGCCAAGGCGATGGACAAGGTCGGCAATGAAGGCGTCATCACCGTCGAGGAAGCCAAGACTGCCGAGACCGAGCTCGACGTTGTCGAGGGCATGCAATTCGACCGCGGCTATCTCTCGCCCTATTTCGTCACGAATGCCGAGAAGATGCGCGTGGAACTGGAGGACCCCTACATCCTCATCCACGAAAAGAAGCTTGGCAATTTGCAAGCGATGCTGCCGATACTCGAGGCGGTCGTGTAGAGCGGCAAACCGTTGCTGATCCTCTGCGAGGATGTCGAGGGGGAGGTTCTGGCGACGCTGGTCGTAAACAAGTTGCGCGGTGGCCTGAAGATCGCGGCCGTCAAGGCGCCGGGCTTCGGCGATCGCCGCAGGGCCATACTGGAAGACATTGCCGTCCTCACGGCCGGCCAGATGATCTCTGAGGATCTCGGCATCAAGCTCGAGAACGTTACGCTCGACATGCTCGGCCACGCCAAGCGCGTGCTGATCGAGAAGGACACCACCACGATTATCGACGGCTCCGGCGATAAAGCGACCATCCAGTCGCGCATCCAGCAGATCAAGGCACAGATCGAGGAGACGACCTCCGACTATGACAAGGAAAAACTCCAGGAACGCCTGGCGAAACTCGCCGGCGGCGTCGCGGTCATCCGCGTCGGCGGCGCGACCGAAATCGAGGTCAAGGAAAAGAAGGACCGTATCGACGATGCGCTGAACGCCACGCGCGCAGCGGCTGAGGAAGGCATTGTTCCTGGCGGTGGTGTTGCCCTGTTGCGTGCCAGGTCGGTCCTGGTCGGACTGACCGGAGCGAATGCGGACGTCACGGCGGGCATCTCGATCGTGCTCAGGGCGCTGGAAGCTCCGATCCGGCAGATCGCCGAGAACGCCGGTGTCGAAGGCTCGATCGTCGTGGGAAAACTCACCGACAGCAGGGATCACAACCAGGGCTTTGACGCGCAGACGGAGACCTATGTCGATATGATCAAAGCCGGCATCGTCGACCCGGCGAAGGTTGTGCGGACCGCTTTGCAGGACGCGGGCTCAATCGCGGCACTTCTGATCACTGCCGAAGCGATGATCGCCGACAGTCCCTCAAGAGATTCCGCCGGGCCGGCCGGCAACGGCGGCATGGGTGGGATGGGATACTGAGAACGGTGCTTGAACGGCGTTGGTGCACGGATCGTTTGTTGGTGTGGGTTAGGCAAGAGGCTTCCGCCATAGCGATTGTAGTGTAGCCATGCCTTTCAAACACCACGCCTTGCGAAAGATAAAGTTCAGGGTGACGAACCCGGCCAACGGGACCAGCATATCGCCTTAATCAGCAGATACTGCCGGATGAAATGGCAGGCCTCCAACGGTTACGGCAAACGCTCGCTGTCGAGACCGCCATCGGGCGATACAAGTCCATCATCGGGCGGCGTTTGCGGCCCGATCGCTTCCCGTTCAGCAGACCGAAGTCGCCCTCGGCTGCGCAGTCTTCAACCGAATGCTTCCCGGGCGCACGCCCGAAATCCGTCCGCAAGGCAGCCACGGCATAGTATGCCACTTCAAAGATGCCCATCCGCTCAAGTCCGGATCTCAGCACCAAACCTGTGCAGCGGTCTTCGCGTCGTGCTCAGTATGTATTGAGAACGTCGAGGGCTTGGTCTGCATTCTCACGACTGAGGCCAGTCATTCTCCACGCATCGACCTGCGCAGGCTTGCCGCTAAAGACGTGGTAGATCGTCCAGGATCCGTCCACTTCAACACGTCGGCCGAATTGATAGCGGCCATGAATTTGGTGTGGCGCGTGGCCCTCGTTCTTCCAGCGTATAATGGTGCGTGCATGCTCTCGGTGGGGCATCGTCGTTCTCCCGTTCTTCGTATCGCCGTGATACCGATCGGTTACACCCAGCGGTACCTTCAAGCGTGTGGCTGCGAGTGAGGAATGTTCCCGGCACCATCCAATGTGATGATGCGTTCAAGTTCGTCGGGTTCGATCGCGATCAAGCGCATGCGATACTGATTTTCTATCGTTGCCGGCACTTTGATAAAGGTCGCAACGCGTCGGTAGGCAAGCCAGGAAAGGCCTTCGATGAGGACCTCGTCTTCGTCCACGTCGTAGTCGCCGGCCGCGAACGTTTCCTCGGCGTCGGGCAACTGGAAGGGCCGATTGAAGTGGATGGATCGATGGTTGGTTCGATTGAACATGATGTCTCCTTCCTACGCCGGCGTATGCGCGGCGGCGCGGTCCTGCCTGTCGAGCGTTATGCTTTTGACGAAGACGGGATCATTGATTGCTCTGTTGGACCTTGCAGATCCCGAACGAGCCTTGTCTGATATCTAGCGTTCGGCCGAGCGGACGAGTGAGGATGGGCGTTTGGTTCCGTGCCGCGCCGCCCTCCTCAAGCGTAGGTAAGAACAATTCGGCTGCAACGGTCGTTCCGCGGTTTTCGCGCCGGCTGTCGACGGATCAATGATGCGCGTTGCACTGGCTCGGACGAACAGACGGCTCGAGATCTGTTTCGAGACGCGTTGGCCGCGAGCACTGACGTGCCTGTCTGTCGAGAATTTAGGGGATTGGGGCGGTTCGAAGTTCTACCGCGAAAGCCACATCGGCCAAATCAACTTGCCTATAGCATAGCGCGTCGATTGAGTTTCAATTGAGGCGGTTGTGCCTGTCGGCCGACGTGAACTCTCCTATTCGTCCAGCTTCATCGATGTTTCTCTGGAGGTTGCGGCTCCTGTCCCACCGAGCGATCAACAGGTGCCATCGTGCGGGATAAAGCCCCGTATCCGCTGCGAATGTGGTAAGCTCTTTGTTTGGAATTGGGGACTGCCATGTCCGAGCCGAACAAGCTCTACGAAAGCGACATCATTACCCTCAATAAGGCGCCGCTGATTGGCACGCTCTGCCTGGAATGCGACGAGGGCCCGATCGAAGTGGCCCTGAACCGAACCGCTGCCGAGACGTTGCAAAAGGCGCTTCTGCGGTTTCTTGCCCGCGATTGATGATCTGACCATGCGGGCTCCCGACCGTCGCTGGTCGCCTTCGATGAAGGAGAGCCACAATGTCCTCCCGCTTGGTCTTTTCACTGTTGCTGGTGGCAGTGTCGGTTATCCTTGTCTGGGCATTCAGACCGCCTCAGGGCAACGCCGATGGTCGTCCTCCCATGCCAGATGCGGCCGGGCATGCCGTGAACACCGACGTTGGACTGCGCTGAACCATGGCGACACAACGGTTTGATCTGAAGGTCGAAGCCAACAATGTGTGGACGGTGATCGATGTCTTCACCGGGCAGCCGGTTGTTTTAGACGGTTATCTGATGTCGCATTTGCCGCGCGATGAAGCGGATGATCTTCTTGATATTCTCAATCTGAAAGACGCCATGCGCAGGGGCCTCATCCAAATTCGGCGCCGACCACCGGAAGATAAAGACTAGATCAGCCGCACCAAGACCTGCGTCCAGACGAATGGCATTCTCGGCCAAGATTCCGGTCTTGCCCGTGCCTAACAGCGGCCCTGGGCGTCACGCTCCTTGGAACCGTAATCGAAGCCACGCGTTTCCAATGTTAGACTTCGGGCACTACTGGCATTCCGCCGGCATCCCCGATGGGAAAAAATAATGAAAATCTCTCTAATTGCATTGGGCGTAGCTGCCGCTACGTCATGGTCGGCCTTTGCCGCTGAACCGGCCAAGATGGTCGATACAAAGGTGGGCAAGGTCATGACCACGGATAGCGGCATGACCCTCTACACGTTCGACAAGGACACCAAGGGCAAGTCGAACTGCGACGCCGATTGCCTGAAGATTTGGCCCGCGTTCCACGCCGCGGCAAAATCCACGGCGGCAGGCGAATGGTCGCTTGTCAAGGATACGACCGGCAAGCAGATGTGGGCCTACGACGGCAAGCCGCTTTACACCTATGCCGAAGACAAGAAGGCTGGAGACGTTAAGGGTGACGGCGTCAACGGTGTCTGGCGCCGCGCCAAGTAAATTACCCAATTGACGAAGGGCGGCCCTCGGGCCGTCCAGACTATTCATCGCCGTTTTTCGCTCTCGTAGTCAGCGGTTGCAGCATGCGAAAAACCCGATCAATGGAAAGCAGCGGATGCCGGGGAGCGACCAAACGCCATGCCGCCACCTTCATTTTCCCACCGATCCAAATCGTCATTCGAAAAAGGCGAGGAGAGCATCTCGATCTGGCCCAGCAGAACGGTGACGAGCGCTGCCTCGGAGTGAACGCCGCCTTGAAATGCCGTGATCAGAAATCGAGTTGCGGCGCGTCTTTTCGCTCGGTGCCAGGCGCCTCTGACATTGAACATTCCGGCGGTGTCGAGCACCCGTTTCAACATCTCGATATTGAGGGGAATGGGGACGTGGGGAGTTATGTTGGAAGACATCTGGTCCTCCTTTGGTTGGGGCATATCCGCAGGAAACGGTGGCTTAGAGCCTGCTCGAAAATTTGCCTGACACCACTGTGGTCTCCTTCCCGACAAATGCAATCGATAACCACGTGATGTGGCCCACCGCGCGCCAGGGCGCGCGGGACATAACCTATGGCCCATACCGGATTCTCGTATGTGTCGGCCAAGACCGCCTTTGCCCGGCTTGATAGGATCAAGCCGGGCAAATATTCACGTTAGAGCGTTCCCGGTTGAGACGGAGCGCAGAAGCGCTCTATCTCTTTGCTTTTACGCATTTCCTGACGGAAAGTCGCTTCGCACTTTCCCTGGAAATGCTTCAGGCCGCTTTTTCTGCAGTCTGATTTACGACCTTCGTGGCGATCGCGGTCAGAGCAATGTCTGTCGCCTGTTCTTCGTCGAGCGTCGTCTGAAGAAGCTTGGCGGCATCTTTCATACCCAGTTCCAGCGCCCACGTCCGCAAGGTGCCATAGCGTGACATTTCGTAGTGTTCGACAGCCTGCGCAGCCGCGAGCAATCCGGCGTCAAGCGCGGGCGAGCCTTCATACTCGTCCATGACCGATGCGCCTTCCTTGGTGATGCCCATGATTGCGTCACATGTCTTCTTTTCCGGCTTCTTGCCGATGATCTTGAAGACCTGCTCCAGCCGCTCGACATGAACCTTTGTCTCACCGAGATGCTTGATAAAGGCATCCTTCAGCGGCTTGCTCTTGGCGGCATCACGCATCTTCGGCAGCGTGTCGACGATCTTGTTTTCGGCGAAGTAGACGTCCTTCAACGTATCGTGAAAAAGCACGTCCAGTGTTTTGATTTCCTTGGCCATGATGGCTCCTGTGGTTAGAGGGTTCTCTTTCATGCTCCAGGCAACGCGCCTGGTCGTGCTGGCTGCCCATGAGAGGCGGCCAGGTATTCGAAGCTCAAGAGGGTTGGCAGACGGGCGGTCGCTGTCGGATGTGTGAGACGGCTAGCGAGCGCCCCGTTCGGGAGAAGCACCCGGTTTCGACATTTGGCCGGGATCGCGGCCCTCACGCGTTCTTGCTGTTCGGATGTCGACGATTGAGCGGTTCTTCGCTTTGGACGGAATACGTCGCGTCTCGTGCCACAGGGCACATTCCAGAAGGGACGCTTCGTCGGTGTTGCCGAACCGGTATTCATCCATGATGAACCTGGCCAGACGATCGGCTTGTATGTCGCGCGCCTGGATCCGTGTCTTTAAGCAGGTTGCTTCAAAAACCCTCCGGACCACTGAAAGTTCGTGGGGGCTAAGATGGTGGCCCTTCAGGCTGGGCAATGTGTGCATCGAATTCTCCCTTTTGGAATATGGGAAATGCGCGGCGACCGTTTGGTTGACCTCGCTGGCGGCGATCAAGCCGGAGACTTGGCGACGACATTGGAAACAGCGCCGCCTTCGTCATCCCAGCGGTCAATCGCCTCGGCTTTCGTCTGCTGAGGCGTCCGGTGTTCTCCGCTTGAGGCATCGCCACGCTCGACAAGTGCAGCGGCAAGCATCGCGTTGGTACTGACGCCGTTTTCGAGCGCAGTTAACAGGAAGCGCGCGGCGGCAAGCCGCCCACTTGGATCTACCGTCGCGGTTGTTCCGTAGAAGCCCGCCGCGGCGAGCACCTCGACCAGCAGGCTGAGGTCGTCCGTATCAAGATAATGTTCTGGGTGGCTGGAAGACATGACGTCCTCCTTCGGTTGGGGCACAGGCACAGCGCCCGCTTCAATCGCTGTCGACGAAACACCCTGCGCGCAATATCGCACTGACGCAACAGCCTGCAGACAAGCGGCGGTCATAAGTGCGCTATCGACTAATGGTGTGTCGCCGCCATCGCTCGTGCATCCATCGCGTTTGCAAGATCGAGCCGGCGGGGGCCGGCCTTAGCAAAGATCTCGCGCGCGGCAAGCGGTGCCAAACGATACGCCCGAATGAATTCTTCCAGATCGTAGACTGCGTCCCAACCGCGAAGCAGGGCCTCTCTTTCATATTTGATATGCCTGGTCATTGAAACGCTCCCGCGTGTCGGATCTTGGCGCAAACGGCCATTTGTCAGGCGGCGGAGGAAGCGTCAGATGGGGTATGTGTACTGGCTAAACGTCGTGGGGCGCACAAGGTTCCCAAATAGGGCGTCTGTATCCGATCCGGTGCTGTGTCCGCCTGTACAGCGCCCGGCGCATTCCCCTGTTAGATGATCCCCCGCTGAGTTGCGCCGTCTTTCGGTATGAGAGCTCAAGATCGAAGCGTCTATAAAGTCAAAGCGACAGCCACTTCGCATACCTTTGCCAACAGTAGATCTGCTCTCGTAATCGGAGATGAAACGATAGGAGCTACGCAATAGTGGTTGCATCCCAGATTGCGAGCGGCACTCCGGGCTTTGCCGAAATGACCGCTCGTAGCGCCACATCCGTTCATTGACGATGTTGATGTTCCGTGCGTCGCGAACGCAAAAGCGCTGGTGAGATCGCATTATGTATCGACGGGAACGTCGAGGCCGCACGTTTCACTGTTCGCGACGATACTGGATTATGTCATGCATTTGCATTACATTGATGCTTTGTGAAGGAGATATGTGATGGCTGCAAATGCACTGGTCCAGACGCGGATTGATGCCGATATTAAGGACCGCGCTACGACCGTTCTGCAGAACATGGGGTTGACCGTCTCGGATGCTGTTCGAATCCTTCTAACTCGGACGGCGAACGAAGGCTCACTACCGCTGGAAATGGTTGGTAGCAGTGACGCCCACGATACCTGGTTCCGCGCCAAGGTGTTGCAGGCTCTCGAGGACACGCGACCCGATTTCGAGGATGCTGATGCTGAGGCTCGCTTCCGCGAGCGCCGGGCGGCAGCTGTGCGTTACTGCCCTTGATCTGAACGCCCAGGATGCGTTCAGGCGCGGATACTTGGCTATTATGACCCGAGCGTCTCAATTGGGGCCGGAGAACGAACCCGCTGCGCGGGAGGGCGTCTGCGGTTGAGGTAGAGGGCACAGGCTGAAGGTTGCGCCTGGATTGAACGTCGTCCGGCAAGGGCGGAGCATGACGAGCTTCTTCAACAAGG
>NZ_MOAI01000053.1:0-27117 GCF_001976035.1 Ensifer sp. 1H6
TTGTGGTAGTCGACGCCGATATGGTAATCATAAGAGGCAGTCATGCTTCCAACTCCCTTGTTGAGATCTTCGAAACCCCAATAAGGTAAGCCGAAAGGCCGGAAGCGTGACTGTCCCTCGATCATCATTGGCATCTCACTGATCCGTTCTCTCAGCGGGGGCGGCCTCTTTCATGCCACCTCCTTTGTTGAAGCCTGTCCGCGGCCAAGGCATTGGGCACCACGTGGTGGTACTCGGGCTTGCGGGCGAAGAGCTTCCTCGTCATCAGGGATTCGGTGAGAATTTCGGGGCCGTCGTGGCCGAGCTGCGCCTGCCGGCCCGCCGTGGCATGCCTATGCGGATAGGCTGACAGCAGGCTTTCGACCCGCTGCCAGAACAGCGGTTCGCGAAGATCGTAGCAATGGTCGAGAAGATGGCTGACCTCGCTCAGATTGTAGACGAACAGAGTGTCCATCACCAGTTCGCGCAGCGAATCCAGATTGTCCGTCCAGTAGAACTGGTCCAGCTCGGCGTCCCGGTAGAGCGGATGCAGGGATGGAAAATCGGGCGCCTTTTCCGGTTCGCGCAGAAAGCCCTGCGAGAATTCGATGCTTTCGTGGAAGTCCCGCAGGATCAACCGTACCGGCCATCCGTCGCGGTGCACGAGCAGCATGTTCTGGCCATGCGCCTCGACGGCGATACCGTGATGGACGAGCAGATGCCAGACCGGCAGGACGGCGACTTCGAGCAACCGGTTGATCCATGGCATCAGGCCGAAGCGCCGGATCCAGTCGTCGGCAAAGGGCCGCCTGTCTGTCTCCATCATCATCAACGCGGTGAAGGGAACGACGGCTTCTCCGGTTTCAAGCATTGCCTGCGCGCTCTGGCGCCAGATCGCGCCCACTTGTCCGGCCAGCGGCTCGTCCGCATCGGCGATGATCCCGGCATATTCCTGCAGTATGGTGAGCGGGTATTGTTCGCTGAACAGCGGATCCGAAGCGACGATCTCGCCGATCCAGCTTGAGATAACCGGCGCGGTGCAGACCGAATGCGGCTCCAGGATGCGCCGCGAGGACGTGTTGACGATGTTGAGCGGTAGCTTGACGCTTGCCGCGTGCGGTCGGTCCTGGTTGAGCAACGAGCGTACCGACTGGGTCGCCGTGTAGCGGTCGCCCGCCGGGCCGAGGCAATGGGCATCGCCGTCTGCGATCCAGCCGGCAAGCAGCGTTTCGCTCAGGTTGCGCCATTGCCACGGATGCAGCGGCACGAGCCCGAAATCCTCAGTGCAGACACCGAGCTGCTGTTGCATGCCCTGAAGATGCGCCCAGGTTTCCCCGCCAAGTTCGGTCCGCCAGAATGCCTCTTCTGTGTCGGGCAGCGCCCGGCGCAGATGCTTGCGCGCGACGAGCAGCCAGACGAGCTGAAACGACTGGCCGGCCTCCGGGCCGAAGAGGGCATGGTCCGCCTGGGAGAAGCCGGTGCGGGCCTTATAGCAGGGGTGGTAGGGATGCCCCTCGTCGATTGCACCTTCGAGCTCGGCGAAGGACATCTCCCGTCGGGGACGGGCGATAAGATGGCGGTCGTTCCACTCGGAAAAGGCGATCGTCTGCTTCATCTCGTTCAGCAGCTTGCCGCGGGTGATGCCGCTGCCGGGCAGGGCCGAAACCATAACCGAGAGCGACGCCTCGCCCCAGCTGCCGTCGCTTTCCCGCATCTGCACCGATCCCGGCAATGGCCGGATTCGCCCGAATGCACCGAGGATGGCATCGCACCGAAAGTCGCGGCCGCCGAGCGTCCAACGAAAATGCGTTGCACCATCGCCGCCGCCCTCGCTCTGGCGCGCTTGGATGACGCCTTCGAACAGAAGGGCGGCGGCAAGCTGGCGAAGCACCCGGTCGTCGGGGCGTCCCCGGAGATCAAGAGGCAATGGCATGGCTGGTCCTCAGGGTCGTCAGCGCCGCGGGTGCCCGCAAAGGGTTTGGAACGGGGCGATAAAGGACCGGCGCGTGGTCGGATTGCAGTTCGTCGACATTGAACAGCCGGGTGGTCAGGTTGGCCTTCGACGCGATCGTCGGCAGGTCCAGCACATGCCGGGCGAAATCCCGTCCGGCGCCGGTCATGCCGAGCGCGCATTGCTCCAGGTGGTTCCGGAGCATCCTGAGAAGCGTGCCTTCGTCGCACAATCCGTCGTGGCCCATGCGGCTGATGACCGAGAACACCTGATTGACGATGAGGTAATAGGCGAAGCGGTCGCGGATCTCGCTTTCGGGAAAATAGAGCGACGGGATCGTCTCGGTTTCCGGGACGAGACTTGCCAGCAGGCCACGATAACGTTCGGAGAGATAAAAACCCTGGTTGTCGCGGTAGTAGCTGACCGACGGGTAACCGGCGCCGATGTCGAGCAGGCTATTTTGCTGATGCGCTTCAAGCGCGACGCCATAGTCTTCGTAAAGCCGGATCAGCGGTTCTACGGCGCATTCGAGATACCGTTGGAACCAGATTATGCAGGTGTCGGCGAGAGGCTCTCCGTCCCTTGCGGCGAGCGTGCGCAGGAGTTTTTCGAGCCTCGACGGTGTTTGCGCAAGCGGGTCGGCCGTCAGCGCGGCCACGGTTATGACGCCCTGTCCGTTGCCGCGCGCGAAGGGGTTTTCGCGCAGGATGACCTCGAAGCCGCTCTCGCTGTGACCCGGCAAATCGAGCGTGATATAGGCCGGGTCCTGGATGATCCTGAAGTTCGCCGCGCGTTTAGCCAGGCCGATCCGGTCGACGAGCTTGGCCATGGCGACACCGGCCTCCAGCTCCTGCCTTCGGTTCAGGCGCACGGAATTGGTGATGCGCACCGGCAGCGAAAACTTGAGCATCCAGTCTTCAGCAGCACCATAGACCGTGCGGACGGACGACGTTGCGCTGAAGAGAGAACCGGTTGGGCCGAGGTGACGCAGGATGCCGGCCCGCTGCATCGCCTGAATACCGGGATCGAGAAGCAGGGCTTCCGCCTGCAACGGGTGCATCGGCAGCAGGCATTCGTCACCGGCAAGGCCCAGCCATTCCGCGTCAAGTCCTGACAGCGAGCGGATGATATCCGGTGCCTGTATCGAGCGGGAGGATGCGTGACTGACGTGGTCCGCCTTCGCAGCGAAATAATGCAGCTTGAACTGGCCGCGCAGTTCCGGCGCATAGCTTTCCTGCTGCCAATAGGTCATGCCCTGCCGGCTCTTCGGCGTGGGGTGCAGCCAGTGCCCGAAGACAAGTGACTGCTCGGCCTCGAGAAAATCGTTGGCGTCTTCCTGACGCGGTTGCGCCCTGTCGACGTAGAGGGCGGTCTGCTGATAGCTTTCGAGCACCCGGATCAGAAGCTCGAGCTCGAAGCCGCGCAACGCATCTGTCTGACCGGCGTCGTCCTGACGGTAGGCGGCCTGGACCAGCATATGGAGCGCAGACATCAGCTCGATCGGACGCCACGACGGATCGGAGACGTTGCGCCCCCAGGCCCTGCCGAAGTGAAGCGGGCCGCACAGCGACGATGAGGTGACCTCGACGCGCAGGATCATTTGCTGGCGGGGAAGCGACCATTCGATGCTGTCGCAGGATCCGCTGGCGGTCCGGTGCATGACCGGCACGCCGGGATTGACCTCCCTGAGGTAGCAGTTGGCGAAGCTTTGAAATGTCGCAGTTTCTGCGATTTGCCTAGACGATTTCATGTCTGTCGATCCTCGGCACGCGACATGCAAAGTCGCGCAATCGCGTCGCGTGGGAGGCGCAACGCATTGAGTTTTCGTAGTGAACGGGCTCAGGTCGGCGTGATATGCATCACGCACGGTCTGCCAGCCGCCCGAGGAGGCGGATGGGATTGGCGCAGGATATGGCGGGCTGACAGCCGGGCGCCACATGAGGTTGGCCCAGGCGGGCGCGATTGACGACGTCCGTTTGAACGGTTGGTGCGGACGGAAGCGATGTGTGTCGGCGACGCCGCGTGCCAGGTCGTGAACGTCAATGCATCGGTCGCCATCGCTCCAGGAAGAAACGAACCTGTGCGGTCACGTTTTTCCTCGAACGGCGGACGTCCGTTGCGGCATTCCGGTGAGCTCATCTTCCACCCGTCTCGGCTTCGGCGCGGTGCTTCAGCAGGCGCTTTCATACAAAGACGACCGGCTCCCGATTTTTTTTCACCGATCCGGAATTTTTTTATGATTATTTTTGTCCAGTTAAATCCGAGCCCGGCCCCAAGGTGGATCGGTGCCGGGTCGCACGTCGCAATCGCCCGGCGGGGCGTGGCGACACGGCCCTCCGGCAGGCAATTTTGGGTATTAGCGCAGATGCAGGGCGCGCTGGAATTCGGCGGGCGTGCGCCCATAGGCCTGTTTGAAGGACGCACTGAAATGGCTGTGGCTGGAAAAGCCGAGGTCGAGGCCGAGTGCCGTCAGGTCATGGCAGGAGCCGAGCAGGTCCAGCGCTCGCGCAAGCCGCAGCCGCAACTGATAGCGATAGAGCGGCATGGCTTCGACCTGCTGGAAAACCTGGGTGAGATAAACAGGTGACACGCCGACCTCCGTTGCCACCTCGGCCAATGTCCAGCGGCGGGCGAGATCGGTCGAAAGAACCAGCTTGGCCCGATCGACCAGCTTTTCGCGCCCATAGGTCGTAGCAGCGCTATGCGACGTCCTCTCGCCGAGCGAACGCCGGATCAATGTCAGCGTCAGGGTCTCGGCTTCGAGCGTTTCGGCAATCCCGCGGCGAAGGCTGTAACGCAACAGCGCGACAAGCGCCTGCGCTCGTGGATCGATCCGCCGGCGCGGTCTTTTGAACGCGGCAAGCGCCCCCGACCGCAATTGCTCCTTCGGCGCGAGTTCGCAGAGGATGGCTTCGTCCACTTGCACGTCGAGGCATGCATCGCCGCCTTCGATCGGATGACTGACGCGATAGTCTTCGCTGCGGTTGAAGAAGATCACCTGATTGGATTCAGCCACCGTATCGGCCTTGCCCACATGCCGCATGAACACGCCGCGATAGGGATAGACGAGGCTTGTGCGGTGGGAGCATTCCTCGCCGCTTTTCCCGCGACACGCGCCATCGCAGACCACGTCCCGCAGCGAGGCGGTCGAGGTGTCGAGAAGCGTCTGGCACGAAAACTGGGACATTGCGGTCCTATTCGTCGCGTTTGTAGAAATCGTTATAGGCGGCCCCGCGCGACAGGCCAATATCCTTCAGCTGATGATCGGAAAGCGCAAGCAGATCCAGGCGCCCGCGCTGCGTCTCCATCCAGCGGGATACCCGCGCAAGCAGCCGCCGGGAAAAGCCATGTGTTTCGAGTGCCGTCGAAAATCGGTCTCGTGGGCCGATCAGGCGAGGGGAGACATAGATCAGGTTGTCATGGGATGAAGCTGTGTCCGCCATCGGATCATCTCCTGTCATTCGTTTCCGATGATGGCAGGATGACGCGTCGTGGCCGCCGCCGCTGTCAGATTATTTAGCAATCGATGGGGGCTCGCCTTGGCATTTGGCGACCGGCGTCTCGAAATACCAAGGTCGCTGCAAGGATAGGACCTTGGTCGCTTTGCAGGCCCTTGCCGCGGCGCTATTCTTCGCCCCGGAGGATCGGTCATGACTAAAATCGCTGTGCCGCTCGTCAGTCATGGACACCCGGATCGGGAGCCGGATTGCGAGAGCGCGGTTGAAGGTGCCTTCCTGGAACTGGTCGACCGTGCGGAGGCCGCGGGTTGGACTTCCGACGAAATTGCGGACTGTCTCGTCAACCTGTCGCACAAGCATCGCACGACGCTTAACGAGGACCTCCACATTCTCGAAGAGATGGCATCCTCGCAGCTGCTCTCGAGAAAACGTCACTAACACCCGTCGTCTTTAAGCATCCATGGCTTCAGGCAGACACGAATTTTCCGTCGTAGCGCACGCGGAAATTGCGGCGTTGGGCATCTTCCTGGAAGCAAAGGAACACGAGTTCGAGATCGTTCGCGCTGCTGCGTCGTCCAAGCAGGCTGAGCGTGATCACAATCACGCCACCATAGGCCCGCGTCAGGTCGATGGCGGCTCTTCGAATTTCATTGGTGCCGACGTCGTCCCGGCCTTCACGCCGTTCGTAAACCTGCCAGAAACGTGCCGCCTCCCAGGCCGAACGCAGTGCTTCGGTTATCTGATCCTTGAACTCATCTGCCGACCTGCCCTTGCTCCATGAAACGGTCTGCTCGGTGTGATCGCCAAAGATGTCGAGATAGCCGTCATAGTCGTCCGGATCGGAAAAACATTGCTCGATCATCCCGAATGCCACGTCATCGGAAACCGCTGCCTTGAAGTATATCGTCATCGAATCGCCAACCCTGCCTTGAGCGCCTATGTTGTCAAAGCGTCGGCGGCGTATCTAGTCCCCCCGCGCGTCTGATCGGTGCTGCGCCAACGATTATCATTTCGCCGCAGTGACTTGAGCACGATTGATGCCGCGCCTCCTGACAGCCTATCCTTTGAAGAAGTCGAGAATTCCGGGAGTTGGGTGATCACCAAGCCGCAACGGTGTCGGCTGATCGCATCGCGCACGTCGAGCGATTTCATTTATATGAGTATTGCCTTATATTAATGGGGCGTGCTATTCTCGATTTCATTCTTGACTGGCGCAACCAACATTCTCATTTCGCTCTATGACGCACGATCTCAACGATCGTGCCCGCAGAGCCATTCGTTTCGATACTCCTATTTGCAGCATAGAAATTTGTTCAGTCCGGCGCAGCACGGAGATGCAAGGCAGGATCGGGTGAGATCCCTCCGCTCTTAACCTCCGGCGCACAAACGGTCGGAAGGAGGTGCTTTTCATTGCTGGGCACGGCATTTCCACGCGAAGTGTTTTGGCGTTCAATGGTCTTCGTCTGGCTGTTGATTGGGCTGATGGCCCCGGCCGTAGCGGCTCGCGCATCACAGCCGGAAGGCGCGGAGATGCAATTTTTCGTGGTTCGCAGCGGCCAGACCGGGTGCGAGCCGACCTGCCCGGAGTGGATATCGGCCGAGGGCACGATCGTTGACGAAACCCCGGCGCTCTTCAAGAAACTGCTCAAGTCCATCGGCACCCGTCGCCTGCCGATCGTCGTAACGTCGCCCGGCGGAGATGTCGATGCTGCGCTTGCGATCGGGCGGATGATCAGAACGCGAAAACTTGAAGCGGCGGTCGGTAAGACCCGCTTCATCGGTTGTCAGCCGGAGCAACAGGATTGCCGTGACAATGACGGCAAGGGCGCGCGCCATATCGGCATCGCCTATTCTGGCGAAGCCTATTGCAACTCGGCCTGCCCGCTGATGCTTGCTGGCGGCACCGGACGCGTTGTCGGCGAGTGGGCGTTCCTGGGCGTGCACCAGATCACCACAACCTACGTCCAGATCGAGACGCAGTATCGGGCGAAGTATCGCGTCGTGAACGGCAAGAAGAAGATAACCAGCAAGACGGTCGTCAGTCGCAGGAATGTCGGCGGCTACAAGACCTATGAAATGAACAAGGCGACCGAGCGCAAGCTGGCGGCCTATCTCGCGGAAATGGGTGTCGGTCGTGCCGTCATCGATCTGATGAAGATCACGCCCGCCGCCGACATTCGCAAGATCGAGCCCGTTGCGATGCTGGAGATGAAGCTGACGACGAAGTTGGGCGGGGTCGAACTGCTGACGTCGGTCGAGGCTTGCAGGACGGTGCCGGCGGCCGCCAATTGCCGGGTATTCGTGATGTCGGACCTTGAGCGTTAGACCCGCGGATCGTGGCTGGAGATCAGGATGTCTGTATGGAGTCCGCCTGACGACACGAGGTTGTCCCGCCTGAGGCGGGCGGCGCTGCTGATTTGTCTCGCGGCCACCTCAAGCATGTTGATCCCACAGTCGGCAAAAACGGCAGAGCAGCAGATGCGGTTCGTCGTCGTGCGCTCGAACCAGGCCGATTGCGAGCCGACATGCACGGAATGGATATCCGCCGAGGGCATGATCGGCCCGAAAACACCGACTTTGCTGAAGGCGACGTTAAGGACGCTCGGTGGCCGCAAGCTGCCATTGGTCCTTGCATCGCCTGGTGGTGACATGGCCGCTGCCATGGCGATCGGCCGCCTCGTCCGCAGGAATGGGCTGAGTGTGGCTGTCGGCAGGACCGTTTTTGCCGGATGCCAGCCGGATCAGGAGGGGTGTACGGCAAACGATAACAGAGGGGCAGACTATGTCGGCGCGGCGGTTTCGCGTGGACGCTGCGCGCAGGCATGCACTCTGGTTCTGGCGGCCGGCGTGCGACGGCTCGCCGGAGATGGAACGGCGATCGAGGCTATTCCGATCGTCGCTGCAAGCGAGGCCGGCACCAAAAAGCTGGCGGCGTATTACGGCGAAATGGGCGTGCGATACCAGGTCCTGGTCGATGGCCCGCGCAACGAGGACGGTAATCTCGGTCGCTGGCAACTGTTCAAGGCGCTTCTGGTGACGAGCACGCTCGCGGTCGATCAACTGGTCGATGCGCAGATTTGCCGGGGCACGCCTGCGCCCAACAATTGCCGGGTATTCACCACGATGGATCTGGAATAGAAGCCGGCAAGGCGCTGGACTTTCACCACCGTCAGCGCTCCCGTGCGTCGTTCGGCAACGCCAAGCGAGCCACGAGCACGCGACCCGCAAGAGCGATGACGACCGCCAGGAGAATGAGGCCCGCCGCGACAGCGAAGGTGACCCGCATGCCTGACGCGACGGCCTCGGTTGGTGCCGTGGCGATGTCGGATGCCGCCGATGCCAAGGCGAAGACGGCGCCCATGACGGATGCGCCGGTGACGAGCCCCAGGTTGCGCGACAGGTTGAGCATGCCCGAGATGACGCCGCGGCGATCCGGCGGCACGTCCGCCATGACGGCGGTGTTGTTGGCCGCCTGGAAGAGAGCATAGCCGGCGGTGACGACGACGATGGGCGCGAGGTAGCCCGGGATGGCGAATGTTGCCGGCAGGATGGAGAGTGCTGCGGCGCCGGCCGCGATTGCCGCAAGTCCGGCCATCATCACCGGTCGCGCGCCGAACCGGTCGACGAAGCGGCCCGCCGGTATGCCGCTCAATGCCGCCACCACCGGACCGACCGACATCACCAGCCCAATCGCTGCCGGATCGAGGCCAAGGGCGCGCGTGAGATAGAAGGGACCGACAACCAAAGTCGTCATCATCACCGTCGAGACCAGCGCATTGCTGATCAGGCTCGTGCTCAAGGCCGGATCGCCAAACATCGCCAAGTGTATCAACGGGGATGCGACCTTCGTTTCGACCATTGCAAAAGCCGCGACGCCCAGGGCCACGGCCAGCAGCAGAACGATATTGAGCGGGCCGAATTGGCCGCGGCCGATGGTCATGGCAAGCGCGTAGGCCGCCAGCGTCAATGCCAGCACGACGGTGCCTGGCACATCGAAGCGGGCAGGGGTGGGCGTCGTCCCTTGGCGGTCGGCAGGCAGATGGCGATGCGCAAGCACATATGTGAGGAAACCGAGCGGCACATTGACGAGGAAAAGTGCGCGCCAGCCGAAGCCGGTGATCAGCGCGCCGCCGAGCGATGGCCCGAGCGCAGTGCCGATCGCGGACATCATTCCGAGCAGCCCCATGGCGCTGCCGGTGCGTGCCTTCGGCACCGTCTCGGCGACGAAAGCCATGGTCAGTGCCATCATGATTGCCGCGCCGAGCCCCTGCGCCGCGCGGGCGGTTATCAGCAGCCAGAGCGTCGGGGCGAAGCCGCTTAGGCCCGAGGCAAGCGTAAAGAATGCGACGCCACCGAGCAGCAGTCGGCGTCGGCCGACGATGTCGCCGAGCCGGCCGACGCCGACGATCAACGCGGTGATGGCGAGCAGATAGGCAAGCACCACCCATTGCACGTCCTGGAACGGCGCATCAAAGGTGCTGGCCAGCGTCGGCAGGCCGACATTGGCGATGCTGGTGCCAAGCGCCGACAACAACATGGAGAGCGACAGGCTGGCCAGCGCCCATCGGACCGAACGCGTCCGTCCAATGGCTCCGACATTTGGCTCGGCGGGTACTGCAATATCGCGCTTCAAGACAAGCTCCATCTGTTGGCAATCTCCGAAATGGAGCTGCCAGAAGCCTAGGCGTCTGCGTGACATGGCGGAAGGCGCATGATTTGCACTTTATTCATGCATCAGGCGCCACATCCCGATCAAACTGCGCTATACCAAGCGAATGTCGAAACCCGATCTCAATCTGCTGGTCACCCTCGATGTTCTGCTTGCGGAAGGCAGCGTCGCGCGCGCCGCCGAGCGTCTGCGGCTCAGCCCTTCGGCGATGAGCCGGGCGCTTGCTCGGCTCAGGGCGGTGACGGGCGATCCGATTCTGGTGCGCGCCGGGCGCGGCCTCGTTCCGACACCGCGGGCACTGGAACTGCGCGAGCGTGTCGGTCAACTCGTCGATGAAGCCGAAGCGGTCCTGCGCCCGGCCGAAATGCTCGAGGTCGGCCAGCTCACGCGCACCTTCACGATTAGGACGAGTGAGGGGTTCGTGGAGAATTTCGGTCCGGACCTTCTCAGGCGCATCGGCGATGAAGCGCCCGGCGTCCGCCTGCGCTTTCTGCCAAAGCCGAACAAGGAAAGCGGCGCGTTGCGCGACGGCAGCGTCGATCTGGAAACCGGTGTGATCGGGCCTGCGACCGGCCCCGAAGTGCAAACGCAGGCGCTGTTCCGGGATCGCTTCATCGGTGTCGTGCGCCGGGAGCACCCCTTGAGCCTCGGCCCGCTGACCGCAGCCGGCTATGCCGGCGGCCGGCATGTGCTCGTCTCCCGGCGTGGTCTCGACAGGGGGCCGATCGACGACGCCCTGGAAAAGCTTGGGCTCAAGCGACAGATCGTCACCACGGTCGGGGGCTTCTCGGCGGCGCTCGCACTTGCGCGCGGATCGGACCTTATCGCCAGCGTCCCTGAACGGCATACGGGAAACCTGCGCGCCGGCATGCACAGTTTCCCTCTGCCAGTTCCGGTGCCTGAGGTTACCGTCTCAATGCTCTGGCACCCGCGGCTTGATGCCGATCCGGCGCACCGTTGGCTCCGTGCCTGCGTTCGCGAGGTCTGCCTGGCCCAGCTTGCCGATCGGTAAACAACTGCGTTGGGATCACAGGACTTTCAAAGTGGCCTATCGGCAAGCCGCGCCTCCCCAACATGGCCACGCCGCTAATCGACCTTTGGCATTGCAAAGCCAGGTGATGAGACAACATATACCGCTGCTACACGTCCCGATTGCCTCGCTGATATTGTCGCTGGAGATTTCATGACCAAGTCCGTTGCCCCTCAGCTTTCGACACCTGCCGAAGACCCGCTCCTTTGGCTGGAGGATAGGACATCCAAGCCCGCGCTCGACTGGGTGCATCGCCAGAACGGGCTGACGAAAGAGAGGCTGCAAGGCGATCCTTCCTATCAGGCGCGGTTCGAAACGGCGCTGGAGCTGATGACCGCAGAGGACAACATCGCCGTCGGCTATGAACTGCGCGGCCATGTCTACAATTTCTGGCAGGACAAGGCCAACGTGCTTGGCCTCTGGCGCCGCACCACTGTGGCTTCCTACAAGACCGAAAAGCCGGATTGGCAAACGATCATCGACTTCGACGCGCTTTCGCAAAAGGAAGGCGTCAAATGGGTGTTCAGCGGCGCGCGCCGCCTCTATCCGGATTTCGACCGTTGCCTCCTGAGCCTGTCGCCCGATGGCGGCGACGCCAGCGAGATGCGCGAGTTCGACATCGAAACCGACAGCTTTGTCGAGGGCGGGTTCCGTGCACCCGTTTCGAAATCAAATTTCAGCTGGCTCGACATCAACACGGTCATCGTTGCGGCCGCCTTCGAGGAGGAAGAACGCACGCAATCCGGCTATCCGCGCGTCGTGAAGCTGTGGAAGCGGGGCACGGATCTCAGCGAGGCGGTGCCGATCTTCGAAGGGCAGGTCGAGGATCTTGCTGTCGGCGGCTCGCTCGAATTCGATGGCGACGCGCAGTACCTGCTGCTGACAAGGACGATCGATTTCTATTCCGGCCATCATTTCGTCAGGCTGGCTTCGGGAGAAAAACGGCGGCTACCGCTGCCGGACGACGTCGCCGACATCGCAATTCTGAAAGGCCAGATCGTCTTCGCGGTGCGCAGCGTCTGGTCCGCGCCCGGTGGCGTGGCATGTCTGCCGGACGGGCTCTACGCCTTCGATTTCAAGCGCTGGCTGGAAACGGGTGAACTCGGCGCCATCGAAACGGTGCTGCCGCCCGCAGAGCGTGTTTCGATTGCGCATGTCGCCAGCACGCGCGACCGCCTGTTCATCAGCCTGATGGACAATGTGCGCGGCCGCGTGGTGTTTGCCGAACGCGGCGAAGGGGGGTGGTCGCTCACACCGCTCGCTCTGCCCGAAAACGGCAATGTCGGCATCAGCCATATCAATCAGTTCGGCTCAAGCGTCTCGTTCTCCTTCACCGATTTTCTGACGCCGAGCTCGATCATCTGGTCTGACGATGACGGCGAGACGCTGGTGACAGTCAAGGCGCAGCCGGCGCGTTTCGATGCGTCAGAGCTGATATCGGAGCAGTTCGAGGCACGCTCGAGGGATGGCACCCTCGTTCCCTATTTTGTCGTTCGGCGTCGCGACCAGCAAAAGCCGGTGCCGGCATTGCTCTACGGCTATGGCGGCTTCGAAGTCCCGCTTCTGCCCGGCTACGCCGGCGTACGCGGCAAGCTCTGGCTTGAAAAGGGCTACGCCTATGTCCAGGCCAACATCCGTGGTGGCGGCGAGTTCGGTCCGCGATGGCATCAGGCAGCACTTAAGGACAAGCGGCAGAACGCGTTCGACGATTTTGCCGCCGTTGCCGAAGATCTGGTGCGGCGCGGGATTTCGACCCCTGCCATGCTCGGCATTCAAGGTGGGTCGAACGGCGGCTTGCTGACGGGCGTTTCCCTGACCCAGCGGCCCGAGCTTTTCGGTGCGGTGCTCATTGAAGTGCCGTTGCTCGACATGCTGCGCTATACGGAATTGCCGCCCGGAGCATCCTGGATGGCCGAATATGGCGATCCGTCCAAGCCCGAGGAAGCGGCCTGGCTGGCGACCTATTCTCCCTACCAACACGTCGCTGATGACGCCGATTATCCACCGGTGCTGCTTACGACGTCGACCGCCGACGACCGGGTGCATCCCGGCCACGCACGCAAGATGGCAGCACGGCTGCAGGCCGCCGGCCATGCCAACGCGCTGTTCTTCGAGGAAACGGAAGGCGGCCACGGCGGGCGCGGCGACCGCCGGATCCAGGCGGCCCAGACGGCAATGAAGTACATCTTCCTTGAGCAGGCATTGAGCGGTGGAACGACGTGACCGTGGCTCAGCCCATACAGGCTGCTATCCGATGGCTGGGTGCCGCGACGCCCCGCCATGCTGCAGCGCCTGGTGGCTGATGGTTACGAGATAGGCGCTCAGGAACAGGATGCCGACCAGCTTGAAAGCCTCCTCGAAGAAGGTGGCCCCGCCGACATGGATCGGGGCCATATCGGCGGCGAAGGACAGGCCCATCGACAGGACCGAGCCGACGAGCAGCAGTCGCGGCGTTGCTGCCCGAACCGTGTAGGCGCAGTAGCACAGGGCGCAAAGCACGAGCATGTGCGGCACGAGGACGACTTCTTCCGGGATGCCCGTGGTCGCGACCGCCTCATGCAGCATGAGGAAATCGTCGATACCCATCAGGGCTGCAAAGAGCCCACCGGCAAGCAGCGTTCGCCTGAGAGGCGTGGTCCCTTCGGCCGCCCTTGTCGCCGCAAAAGCCTGAAGAGCTGCGGCCGCGCCGACGATCCAGAAGATAACCCCGATATTCGAGACGATGCCGAAATAGCCGGGGTTGCGGGCGATGGCGTTCGGGTCGCGCACGAGGTCGTAATAGTCGATGCCGAAGACCCGGTCGGCGACCACAAGGGACGCGAGAATGGCGACCGAAACGAGGATGACGGCGATGATCGTGCCGGCTTCCGATCGATGCCATCTGCCGGCCTCGGCCGGCGGCGAATGCGTCTGTGCCTTGGCATTCATGGCGTCTCGTCCTCGCATTGTTGTGGCAAATCGGAACTGAACGCGGGCGATCCGGCCCTTTGTTTGTGACAGTTTTGTGACTTTGGGTGTGTCTGGGAAGATGTGGTCGGATAAATTGTATTGGACCGCGCAACGCCCCGAACACTTTCGCCGTCAGCTTTGCCGTTCGCCCAAGACGTCGATCAGTGCGCGGGACGCGGCGGAAAGCCGGCGATTGGGAGCGTAGACGATCGAGATCGATCGCGTTCGCCCGTTCAGCTGCGGCAGCAGCTCGATTAGTCTCCCCTGCCGGATGGAGCGCTCGACGACAAAATCATAGGTCTGGCAAATGCCGGCGCCTTGCTCGGCCATCGACACCACGCCGAGCACGTCATCGCTCACCTGAAGCCCGCCGGATGAGGGCGCCCAGTCGAGATCCTGGCCGTTGTCATGGAACATCCAGGGCGCGAACCTACCGGTGCTCGGCATGACGAAGGGCACGCAGTCGTGACGATCGAGATCGGCGATGCTCTGAGGGGTACCGCGACGGGCGACATAGTCGGGCGCGGCGACAAGGCACATCGCCCCGTCCTCGATCTTGCGGGCAACAAGGCCACTGTCCGGCAACTGACCCATGCGGATGGCGAGATCGAAGCCTTCGGCAACCAGGTCGACGTTGCGGTTGGTAATGTTGAGCTCGACCTCGACCTTGGGATGGAGCGCGCGGAACCGGCAGAGTTGCGGCGGCAGGCGGAAGTGCCCGTATGTGGTCGGCACGCTGAGGCGGATGCGGCCGGCGATCTGGCCGCTGCCGCCCTGAATCGCGCGCTCGGCGTCGTCGATGGTCGAGAAGGCGGAGCGCGCCTGGTCGAGAAAATGCTGTCCGTCGTGGGTGAGACCGATGCGCCTCGTGGTGCGGCGCAGGAGCTGGCTGCCGAGCCGCGCTTCAAGCCTCGAGATGGCGCGGCTGACGACGGAGGGTGTCGTACCAAGGGCGATGGCGCCGGCCGTCAACGAGCCGTGCTCGGCCACCGCCACGAACACTTCGACATCGGCGAGGTAATCGAAACGACGGGGCATCTTTGTCTCCGGAGAACAAATGAATTGAAGTTGAGATCATTTATCGCCTCCGGTGGGGATAATAAAGTCCTGCCAGACCAGCGAAACCAAGAGGTGATCTGATGCCGGCTTCTGACCAAGGGCTGACAAAGCCCGTACTGTTCGTATTGACGAGCCACGCCACCAAGGGAAAGACGGGTGAGCCGACCGGGTATTTTCTCGGCGAGGTCACGCACCCGCTTGCCGTGCTCGAGGCGGCGGGCATCTCGGTAGAGTTCGCCTCGGTGGCAGGCGGTGAGCCGCCGGTCGACGGTCTCGACCTCAAGGACGAGATCAATGCACGCTATTGGGCCGATCCGCGCTTTCGCGCTGCTGTCGCGGCGACAACGCGCATCGCCGATATCGTCCCGTCCCGCTATCAGGCGATCTTCTTTGCCGGCGGCCACGGAACCATGTGGGACTTTCCCGAAAGCCTCGAGGCGCAAGCCGCGATCCGCGAGATCTATGAGGCGGGAGGCGTGGTCGGAGCCGTCTGCCACGGTCCCTCGGCGCTCGTGAACGCAAAGCTCAGTGACGGCCGTTATTTGGTCGCGGGCCGGAATGTCAGTGCCTTTACCGATGATGAGGAGCGCGCCGTCGGTCTCGAAGACGTCGTGCCGTTCCTGTTGGCAAGCACGCTTTCGGCGCGCGGCGCCCGCCACCAACCCGCTCCCGACTGGACGTCCAATGTCGTGGTGGATGGACGGCTGGTGACCGGCCAAAACCCGCAATCGGCCCATGGCGTCGGCGAAGCCATGCGCGATCTGCTGCTTGCCTGCCAGACAAACTGACGCAGCTTCCGACTTAGAAAGTGACAATCATGACCAACCCGATGAAATGGCTGCGTGGCCTTGCTGCCGCGCTCGCGCTCACCTTTGCAACTGCCGACGCAAATGCCGCAAAGGTTCTTGTGGTGCTTTCCGGCTCCGACCATCTCGATCTCAAGGACGGCAAGTTATTCCCGACTGGCTTTTATCTCAATGAATTGATGCAGCCGGTGAAGCTACTGCTGGAGGCCGGCCACGAGATCACCTTCGCCACGCCTGGGGGGCAAGTGCCGACGGTCGACAGGACATCCGTGGACCCGGCCTATTTCGGCGGCAGTGCCGATCAGATGAAAGTCTATCAGGGCCTGCTCGACGAACTGGCCATCACCTCGCCGGAAAAATCGCCGGTGATCGGTCTCGCTCGCGTCGCTCAGATCGGCTATGCGACCTTCGATGCCGTGTACATCCCCGGCGGCCACGCGCCGATGCAGGATCTACTGCACGACAGGCAGCTTGGGCAGCTGCTCGCCTATTTCCACGAGAACGGCAAGATCACGGCTTTGGTTTGCCACGGCCCGATCGCGCTGCTTTCGACACTGGCGGAGGCAAAGGCATTTACGGACCAGCTCGAAGCCTCGCAACAGCCCGAACGGCCCGCATGGATCTATTCGGGCTATCGCATGACCGTCATCAGCAACCTGGAGGAGGAACTTGCCAGGGGCCTGCTCGATGGCGGTGCGATGAAGTTCTATCCGCAGACGGCGCTCGAAGCGGCGGGTGGAAAATATGAGAGCAACGCGGCGCCCTGGCAGGCAAATGTGGTGGTCGACCGCGAATTGATCACCGGGCAAAATCCGGCCTCTGCCTTGCAGGTTGGTGAAATGCTTGTCGAACGGCTGAAATAACGCCGGCATCGTCATGAACGGAAAGTTGACCTCGCCATCCCTAGGGGACGGCGAGGTTTTTCGGTGCCGTCGAACCATGCGTCCTCAACCCAAGCCGCTCCCCATTAAGGACCGTTTGACGCTCGCGTGCGATTGCGACAAAAAAATGCAAGGCGATGTCGGCTCGCGAAGATTTCGCTCGTCTTATTGTCAGCGTTGCGAAAACGCGTGAAACCGCGAGGAAAGAGATGATGTTTCGTACTGCCCTTATCGCAGCAGCCTTGCACATTGCCGGGCCGGCACTTGCCGATGGCCAGCCGGTTGGCGAGCGGGTCGAAGTCAACGGCATGAAGATGTATTACGAAGTGTCCGGCGAGGGCGAGCCGCTCATCGTCCTGCACGGCGCCTATATGAATATTCCGTCCATGGGGGCGATCATTCCCAAGCTCGCCGAGACCAACAAGGTCTACGCGATCGAGTTCCAGGGGCATGGGCGCACCACCGACTTCGACCGGCCGATCACCTATCCGAACCTGGCCGACGACGTGGCGGCGTTCATGGATGCCGTCGGCGTCAAGAAGGCGGATGTGTTCGGCTACTCCATGGGCGCGGCCGCCGGGCTGCAGCTCGCCATCCGCCATCCGGACAAGGTCAACAAGCTGGCGGCGGCTTCCGTCGGCTATGATGCCGAGGGCTGGCAACCGGAATTCAAGGCATTCATCCCGCAGATGACGGTGGAGATGTTCGTCGGCATGCCGTTTGCGGACGACTACCGCAAGCTCGCCGCCAATCCGGACGGCTTCCCGGCGCTCGTCGCCAAGCTGATCGCGCTCGAGAAAGAGCCGATGGCGTGGGAAAAGGACGTGAAGGCATTGAAGACCCCGGTGCTGATCATCGCCGGCGATGCCGATGTCGCGACACTGGAACATACGGTGGCGATGTTCCGGCTGCTCGGTGGTGGCGGCATGGGCGACATGGGCAAACCGCTGCCGGCTTCGCGCCTTGCCATCCTGCCGGCGACCTCGCACACCGCCGTCATCGGCCAGCCGGAGCTGCTGGAGGCCTTGATCGTGCCGTTCTTCAAGGGCGAGACGCCGAAGGGCATGTTCCAGTAGAAATCACCAACCCGCCTCGTCTTCTCAGGCGAGGCCGGTTGGTAATGTGTTGCGTGCAGCTGTCGTCATGGGGGGGCCGTCCGAACGCTCCCGGTTAGGCTCGCCTTTGTGCGTCGCCGATGATCCAGCGCGCGGCTTTCTCCGCGATCATCATTGTCGGCGCGCTGGTGTTGCCGCTGGTAATGGTCGGCATCACGCTGGCATCGACCACCCGCAGTCCCCCAATCCCCCGAACCCGAAGCCGGCTGTCGACGACGGCTAGACCGTCGTCCTTGGCGCCCATCCTGGCGGTGCCGACGGGGTGAAAGATGGTGTTGGCGATATCGCCGGCGAGTTTCGCCAGTTCGCCATCGCTTTGGAACTCGATACCAGGCTTCCACTCGATCGGTTCGTATCGTGCCAGCGCCGGCTGGCTGACGATCGATCGGATCTGCCGGATACTGTCGGCGGCGATCTTGCGGTCTTCGTCCGTGCTCAGATAGTTCGGAGCAATGGCCGGCGCTTGGCCCCGGTCGCGCGACTGGATCCGCACATGGCCGCGGCTCGTCGGGTTGAGATTGCAGACGCTGGCGGTGAAGGCCGGGAAGCTGTGCAGCGGCTCGCCGAAGGCGTCGAGGCTGAGCGGCTGCACGTGATATTCCAGATTGGCATGGGCGCGGTCGGGGTCGGAGCGGGAAAAGGCGCCAAGTTGCGATGGCGACATGCTCATCGGTCCACTGCGCTTCAACACATATTCGAGCCCGATCCGGGCCTTGCCGGCGAGATTGCTCGCCAGCGTGTTCAGCGTCTTGGCATTCCTGACCTTGAAGACGGCGCGGATCTGCAGATGGTCCTGCAGGTTCTCGCCGACGCCGGGCAGGTCATGTTCGACGGAGAGACCCATGGCATGCGACAGCGCGGCCGGTCCGATGCCTGAGAGTTGCAGGATTTGCGGCGAGCCTATCGCCCCCGCCGACAGAATGACTTCGCTCGTCGCCCGCACGGTCACCTTGTCGCGGCCGCGATAAAGCGAGACACCGGTACAGCGCTTGGTGCCATCCGCTGTCGTTTCGATCAGCAGCTTTTCGACTTCGGCCTCCGTCCAGACGACCAGGTTGCGGCGATGGCGCACCGGCCGCAGGAAGGCCTTGGAGGTGTTCAATCGCCAGCCCGACTTCTGATTGACCTCGAAATAGCCGACGCCCTCGTTGTCGCCGCTGTTGAAATCGGCCGAGCGCGGAATGCCCGCCTGGACCGCGGCCTCGGCAAAGGATTCCAGGATATCCCATTTCAGCCGCTGTTTTTCGATCCGCCATTCGCCGCCGCGGCCATGCATGTCGGAAAACCGGCTGTTGTCGCCGGTGACGGGATCGGCACCGTCGTCGAGCCGGTAGTGATCCTCATGGGCCTTGAAATCCTGGAGCGAATTCTCCCAGGACCACTCGCGATCATTGGTCTGGGCCGCCCAGCTCTCATAGTCACGCGATTGTCCGCGCATGTAGATCATGCCGTTGATCGACGAGCAGCCGCCAAGCGTCTTGCCGCGCGGATAGCGCAGCGACCGTCCGTTCAATCCTGCTTCCGGCTCGGTCTTGTAGAGCCAGTCGGTGCGCGGGTTGCCGATGCAATAGAGATAGCCGACGGGGATATGGATCCAGGGATAGTTGTCGCGCCGGCCCGCCTCTATCAGCAGGACCCGTTTGCCGGGATCGCGGCTGAGGCGGTTGGCAAGCAGGCAGCCGGCCGAGCCGGCGCCGACGACCACATAGTCGAAAACGGTGGTATCAGCAGTTGAGGTGTCGGTCTTCATTGCAGGCACTTTCCAAACACAGCCGAAAGGGCGATGGGCTGGTCGCGGCGAGCAGGGTCGCGTATCGGCCGAAGATCATCCCACCCTTTATAATTTTTGTCAGCGATCGCGGCATTGCGATCCGCCAGAAGACAGTAAAAAGCTACCGCATGACGAAATCCAATGATAAATACGCCTGAGTATTATAAGGAATATTTATATGGCTGATCATCTGGATCTGCGATTGTTGCGGGCTTTTGTCACGGTGGCGCGGGAAGGCAACGTCACGCGGGCGTCCGAACTGCTGCATCTGACCCAGCCTGCCGTCAGCCTGCAGGTGAAGCGCCTGTCGCAGGAATTGGGCCTCACCCTGTTCCATCGCACCGCCAACGGGCTCGAATTGACGCGCGACGGCGCGCTGCTGGCGGCCAAGGGCGAGCAGGTGCTGGCGTCGGTGACCGAGTTCCGGCAGACGGCGATGCACCTGACGGCGCAGCTTCGCGGCAAGCTGCGGATCGGAACGATCATCGACCCCGAATTCACGAGGCTGGGTGCCTTTCTCCAAGCCCTGGTCGAAAGCGGGCCGGGTATTGAAACCACCCTTCGCCAGGGTATGAGCGGTGAAGTCGCGATCGGTTTGAAGCGCAACGAACTCGATGTCGGGTTCTTTCTCGGCGACCTCGATGATTTCGGCACGAGCACGGATGTCCGTAGTGCGGAGGCCGAGGCGCAGTTCTTCGTCAAGCCGCTGTCGAGGCTGACCTATCGTGTCGTCGCACCGCCGGCCTTTGCCGGTATCGTCGCAGGAAGGGACTGGAGCGAGCTTGCGGCGCTGCCCTGGATCGGAACGCCGCCGGCCTCCGTTCATCATCGGCTGCTTGCGAGAAAACTCGGCGAACTTAACCTCAAGCAGAACGTCGTCGCCCTCGTCGACCAGGAAGCGTCGATGCTGGCCATGGTTCGCACGGGGCTTGGTCTCAGCCTCTGTCGGGAGTCGATCGCGC
This sequence comes from Ensifer sp. 1H6, assembly GCF_001976035.1. Lineage (NCBI taxonomy): Bacteria > Pseudomonadati > Pseudomonadota > Alphaproteobacteria > Hyphomicrobiales > Rhizobiaceae > Ensifer > Ensifer sp. 1H6. The sequence goes on from NZ_MOAI01000053.1 coordinate 20,631, forward strand.
TCAGCGAACAGCAGGCAAGCGGCCTCGTCATCGCCGACAGGGTCAAACTCGAAACCACACTCGGCTTCGTCTGTCTTCGGCCCCGACGCACCGATCCCAACGTCGCGCTCGCTTTCGAGGTCATCGACAGGATATGGCGGACGGATCATTGAGGGGCGGGCATGGCGCCCTGGTTTGCGTTCCGGCCGAGTTCCCTTTTGGCTCAGCGCTGCCAGCCGCTCGCTTTGACCATTCGTGGGGGCTCAACTGCTCGGCTTCTGCAGTTCCCTGGGGCACAACGATCCATGCGCGGCTTGCAGGGGTGGAGTGAAGTCTTAGCGCTGCTATCTGCGGGGGTGATCGACTATATATCCCTCATCGAAGTGAACGAAGCGCCAAGGACTGGCAGCTAGGCTTCGAAAGCCCACGGAAAGGGGATCATCATGAACGTAGCACGCTCTTTCAACAACTGGCTCAAGTACCGGCAGACGGTCTCCGAACTGGGCCGCATGTCCACGCGCGAACTGCGTGACCTCGGCATCGACCGCGCCGACATCCCGAGCATTGCCCGCAATGCCTTCGGCCGCTAATCGCGCCTGAGACCATCAAAGATTTCATGAAGCGCCCGCTCGGATCCGAGCGGGCGTTTTTTGTGTTTTGACCGATCGTTGGACGGAGTTGATCGCGTTACATCGCGTCCTTGCCCTTGACCGCATTGTCCATATGCGACTTGCATTTCTCCATGTCATTGGCCGCCATGGCATCCTTGGCCATGCTGAGTTCCTTCGCCGATTCGATCTTCTTGGCGCCATCCGAGATCGTGTTTCATCAACGACGCCTCGTCGCAGACGCCGTCGGCCTGAGAAAAAGCAGGCGTCACCAGACCGAAGACCATTTGGCAGGGAATGTCCGCGTCCTGATGTAGGACTTCTGAGTCTTCGGAACCGGGTTGCCCCCCTCTCCAAGTAGATAGGCCCTACCCGCTCCAGCAGCGCTGAAGACGTCATTGTGTCTGCTGCGGCACCAGTCGTCGCCGAACCTTGGTCTTGTTGGGGGCTGCAAGCGGAACCGAGGGCCGCTTCGTCAGCGCCTCAATTGCCGCCGTCGTCATGTCTGACGCAGCGAAGTCGGCGCCTGGCACTTGCTCCGCACTTGTATCTGCCTTGCGCTGGCCCGCTGCACGGTCGGCAGAAGTGTCCCAAATGACGATGCCGACCCTTGCCCTGATGTTGACCCGCTTGAGGCGGCGGACGACAAATCGGGCGTGCTTGATCGAATCCCGGTTGAGAAAGCAGACGACGATCGCGTCGACGGCTTCGGTCTGGAGCTTGCGGATATTGGCCGGTTCGATCTGGCGAAAACTCAGCGCCGTTGCGGCGGCCCCTTCGGCACGCAGCACCTGGGCGAGCATCGCGGCGGAGACATCGTCGATCTCGCCCCGGCCGCCGACGCACAGGATGGTCATGCCTTCGCCATCCGGAATGGGCTGGCTTGCCGGTTCGCCTTCCGTGTCTGCCTTCTCATCCTCATCGTCCTGACTTTCCTCGATCGCAATGTCTTCGAGGTTGGAGACCAGCGACATGCCGCTTGCAGCCACGCGCAGCCGCTGCTCGTCGCTCATGACACCACGGGCGCGATCCTGTTCCGCCAAAGCCAGGGCGGGCATGGCGACCGCGCCGTAGTAGTCGACGAGGTATTCTTCTTCGAGGATCTCCTCGGCCTGATCGGTCGCTTCGTCCGGATCGCCGGCCAGAAGCCGCTGATAGAGACGCGCATGCGGCGCGAGCACCGGATCGCTGCCGAAAAGTACCTGCAGAAATTCGAATTGCGGTACATGTTTGCCGAGAACAACGAGACAGACCGTCAGCGGCGTCGACAGTATCAGTCCGACAGGCCCCCAGATCCAGGCCCAGAAAATCGCGGAAACGATGATCGCCAGCGGCGACAGACCGGTCTTGGAACCGTAGAGCATCGGCTCGACCACATTGTTGATCACCAGTTCCATCGCCACGAACAGGCTGGCCGTCCACAACAGCATGGACCAGCCGCTGTCGACCGCCACCGACAGAAACAGCGGCAGCACCATGGCGATGACCGGCCCGATATAGGGCACGAAGCGCAGGACGATCGCCAGCAACCCCCACAGCACCGCGTTGGGTATGCCGATAAACCAAAGACCGATGGCGACAGGCAGGCCATAGGCGGTGTTCACGATCAACTGCATCAGCAGGTAATGGCCGACTCGCTTACCGGCATCCTGCAGGCCCTCGGTGGTTCGATGCAGATCGCCGAAACCGGCGAGACGGATGAATCGGTCCCTCAGATCCTCCCGTTCCAGCAGCATGAAGATGACGACCACCACCACAAGACCGGCCATCGCCACCGGGCCGACCAGCGGCGCTATGATGTTGGTGAGAACCTGGATCGGATTGTCGCGAGAATAGATCTCGACCAGCAGCGGATCTCTTTTCGGGCTTTCGACGCTGGTCGGCGTCTCCGTGGTCGGGCGGTCAATTTCGCGGTTGATGCGTTCGACCACGTTTCCGATGCGATCGATGATGCCGCTTTCGGAGCCGGCTTCCTTCAGGTCCTTCACCTTCATGACGATGTTGGATTGATAGGCGGGCAGGTTCTTCGCAAGTTCGGCAACTTGCAGTGCGACGATGAGACTGAAAATGCCGATCAAGGTAAAGGTGATCAACGCGGTAGAGATCACCGCAAACGCCCGTGGCAGGCCGATCCGGCGCAGTGCCGCGACGACAGGCGCAAGTGCGAAGGTCAGGAGCAGCGCGACGGCGATCGGGAGGAAGACGTCGCGCGCGAGGTAAAGCACGGCCGCGGCGCCTACAAGCGTCAGCGACGTGGGCATGGCCGGGCGCACGCCCTGCATCGAGGGCGGCGCACCGAGATCCCGGATTTGATCGATTGCCTTGCCCATGCCTATTTCCCCAAGGATTTATCAGAAGCTATCACGAATGATCGGCCGGCAAATGCGGCGCTGTTTCCACGCCGACCGCTAGACGAACGGAAACAGCGAAGCGTCCGGGTCCGCATGCCCCAGGATGCTCGACGAAATGATCTCGGCGGCGATTTGGCTGAAGGTGATGCCGTTGCCGCCATAGCCCATGGTTGCGAAGGCGTTGCGCATACCGGGAACGCGGCCGATCATCGGCAGACCCTCAGCGGTAACACCGAAGGCGGCGGCCCAACGGTAGTCGGGCTCGCCGATCCTGATCCCGATCAGATCGGAGAGCTTTTCGCGCAGGATGTCGGACTTTCCCTTCAACTTTGCCGGATCCTCGAAGGCATCGTCGCTTTCCTCGTCCTCGCCGCCGACGAGGATGCGGCCGTCGGGCGTCGAGCGAAAATAGAGATACGGGTCGGCGCCCTCCCAGACGAGATAGTCGTCGAGCCATTCCGGCCGTGGATGACGAGGTCTGGTCGCCATCGCCCAGGTCGAGACTATGGCATGTTTCTTGTTCGCGACGGCTTTCAGAAACTCATAGCCCGTGCAGAAGACCACATGGGTCGCTAGGATGATCCGGCCGTCGGACGTCGCAACGGCATTCCGGCCCTCAACCTCCCTGATATCGGTGATCTCGATCGTCTCGACGATGGGGACGCCGTTTGCCTGTGCGTGGCGGAGGAAGCCGGCGGTCAACTGGGCCGGATTGGCCGATGCGGAGACATGCGTCTCGATCGCCGCGGTACGGTCGATACCGAACCTGGCGCGCAGTTTGTCTTGCGGCAGAAGCGTTGCGGCGAGGCTTGCAGCCTCGCGGGCACTCACTTCCGCTTGAAGTGCGCGCGAACCATAGCTTGCGCCCGAGAGATAAAGCGTGTTCTTCCGCTCGAAATGGCAATCGATCTGCAGGGCGTCGACGAGCGATGCGAGATGCTCGACCGCCTTCGCCGAGCGCTGCCAGACGCGCGCGGCGTCAGCGGTTCCGCGCAAGCGGTTCAACCGATGCAGCGGCACGTCGATTTCGTGCTGGATCATGGCGGTGCTGGCCATGCTGCTGCCGCCTATCGGCTTTCGGCGATCGACCATCAGCACTGACAGATTGTGGCCAATCAGAGCATTCGCCATCAGCGCACCGCTGATTCCAGCGCCGACGATCAGCACATCGACATCATGGGTGGTGAGCCGCCTTTGTGTCCTCACCGCATGGCGTGGGGCATCGGCCCAGAGCGGCTCGGACTTCCGAAGTGCCCGTTTTCGGGTCAGTGAATGCAAGTGCCCCTCCAGGTCTGCGCATTCGTGAATGCGCAGGAGCCGATTAAGTTCCTCTGGTTGATTGCGACCGTTGCGGTTGGCGGGTGGCTCAGGCAGTCGCCTGCTCAGGCGGTCGATGCCGCGAGGCGACGCAGGGCAAGATATTCCCAAAGCGCCACGATCAACAGCACTGCGGTCGATGCGGCCTGAACGATGTAGTTGGGGGCAATTGGCACGATGAGGATCGCGACGGCGAGAAGCACGAGCCCGGCGATGTGCGAGACCGGGAACTGGCGGGTCGCGACGGCCTTGATCCAGATGTTGCCGCCGAGGAAAAGCGCCGGGCCGCCGAGCATGGCGAGCGCATGCTTCAGCGAGCTCGATTCTTCGGCGTGAGACAAGCTGAAGTCCTCCCCGACTGCCGTCAGGATGATGCCGGCGACGACAGGCAGGTGGCCGTAGGTGAATAGATTGAGCGCCAGGGTCTCCGGCCGTGATGTCGCTTCGGCTTTGGATGCCGCCCTTTCCTGGCCGTGGTGGAAATAGATCCACCACATGAAGCCGGTGCTGAGGAATGCACTGCAGAACACGGCAAAGGTCATATCATCCGTCATGTGCTCCGTCGCATTGCGGCCGGTGGTCAAGATGGTCTCACCGAGGCAGATGATGACGAAGAGCGCGCAACGTTCCGCCATGTGCGCGCCGGATATATCCAAGGTCTCGTCGGGCGATTTGCCGAGAAAGGGCACGTAGTACCTGAGCGCCGGCGACGCGTATTCGACAAGGAGGGCGAGCGTCCATAGGAGAAGGCGCCCTTCGATCTCCATTAGCCCGCCGGACAGCCAGAAGGCGCTGGAGAGCAGCATCCAGATCGTGATGCGCAGGAAGGTCAGGAACGATCGCCTGTCGGCGTGGCGAAAGGCATAAAGCGTGAAAGCCGACCGACAGATCTGCATACCGCTGTAGATCGCCGCAAAAACCAGTCCTTGGTCGCCAAAGGCTTCGGGCAGGGCGATCGCCAGAAGTACGCCGGCAAACATCAGGCCGAACAGCAGCAGGCGGACCGGCTCCTTTTCGGTATCGAGCAGGTTCGTCACCCATGTCGTGTGGATCCAGACCCACCAGATCGCCAGGATCAGCAGGACGGCCTCGATCACGGCAGTGGCACTGAAATCGGATGCGAGCTTGTGGGCGAGCTGAATGAGCGCGAAGACGAAAACGAGGTCGAAGAACAGTTCGGGAAAACTCGCCCGTGTCTGGTCGGCATCCGCCTTCCTGATCCAATCCCCTTTATGATTGCTTGCCATTCAGGTCGCCGATGCTGTTCCGATCGAAACTCGAACGGGAACTAGGGCGCTGGCGAATTTCAACAACGGCTGCTTCCTGTTGGGACGAGCAGGAGGCGTCACGCGGCTCGCGTCAGCGAGTGCCTCCTGCTGATAGGCGGTTGCTACCATTGCGCATTGCCGGCACCAATTGCAAACAACGGACTGAACCTTCCTGTGCGAGAGGCGTTTGGCTTGGCGCTGTCATCAATCCCGGCGGGCCTTGTCGTGCCCGATCGAGAGCGTGCGCAGCGCCGGTAACCTGTTAAGGTGATTGAACAATTTTCAATTTGTTCTGATGTGAGGCAGGAACCATCGCCAAGCACTCGCGTTGTCCCAGCATCGTTCAATGACGCATCGAGGAGACAACAATGAAACGAGTAATTGTCGCGACAGCTTTTCTGGCCGCAAGCGCGCTTAGTGCTTACGCCCAGACGCCGACCCCTTCGCCGGAGGCTGAAACGCCAGCAGTGGCCACGCCTGACACCACCAACCCGACCGCACCTGTCGAGGGCGCCAACAGCTTCACCGAAGAGCAGGCGCGCGCACGACTTCAGGAGAACGGCTACACATCCGTGACCGGATTGAAGCTGGACGACAAGGGCATCTGGCAGGCCTCTGCCACCAAGGACGGAAAGCCCGTGACCGTCGCGCTCGATTACCAGGGCAACATCGTCGCCAACTGACGTTGGTCGAGAAACTTCAGCAGACCCATTCAAGGAAAATCGACATGAAAACTGTTTCCGGACTCTTCGATACCTATGAGCAGGCTTCCGAGGCCGTGCGTGCGCTGAAAGCGGCCGGCATTCCCGATGACGACGTCAGCATGGTCGCGAGCAATGCCGAAGGCCGTTACAAGGTTAGCGACACAGAAGGTGCGGCCGAAGGGGCTGGCACTGGCGCCGGCCTCGGTGCTGCGGTCGGCGGCGCAAGCGGCCTTCTGACCGGCCTCGGGCTGATGGCGATC
>NZ_MOAI01000054.1:0-26529 GCF_001976035.1 Ensifer sp. 1H6
ATCCGGCGCTTTCCGCCGCATCGTCGCTGAAGCCGGAACTGGTCGAAGGCCTCGACATCCTGATCGTGCGCGAGTTGACCGGCGGTGTCTATTTCGGCGAGCCGAAGGAAATCATCGATCTCGGCAATGGCCAGAAGCGCGGCATCGACACCCAGGTCTACGACACCTACGAGATCGAGCGCATCGCCGGCGTTGCCTTCGAACTGGCCCGCACCCGCAACAACCGTGTCTGCTCGATGGAAAAGCGCAACGTCATGAAGTCGGGCGTGTTGTGGAACCAGGTGGTGACCGAAACCCACAAGGCGAAATATTCCGATGTCCAGCTCGAGCATATGCTGGCCGATGCCGGCGGCATGCAGCTGGTGCGCCAGCCCAAGCAGTTCGACGTCATCGTCACCGACAACCTGTTCGGCGACATGCTGTCGGACGTGGCGGCGATGCTGACCGGCTCGCTCGGCATGCTGCCTTCGGCCTCGCTCGGTGCACCGGATGGTGTCACCGGCAAGCGCAAGGCGCTCTACGAGCCGGTGCACGGTTCGGCCCCTGACATTGCCGGCAAGGGCATCGCCAACCCGATCGCCATGATCGCCTCGTTTGCCATGTGCCTGCGCTACTCCTTCAACCTGGTGACGGAAGCCGACAACCTGGAAAAGGCGATCGCCACCGTGCTCGACAAGGGCATCCGCACCGGCGACATCATGGCCGAAGGCGCACGCCAGGTCGGAACCGTCGAGATGGGCGAAGCCATCCTCTCCGAGTTCAAGGCACTGTCTGCCTGATGAGTGAAAGGCGCGCCCGCTCGGGCAGCGCCATGCAAGTTGATACGACACCTCCGGAGCGATCCGGGGGTGTTTTGCGTTCGACGGCAGGGAGAGTTCGTATGCTCAGTGCGATCCCTCATCACCAGCGGAGACTGCTTGGCGCAAGAGAACGATGAAGCTCAAACTTCCTTCACGTTGGCGACCGCACGTGTCAAGAATGCGACTTGAAGTAGCAGATGCACTCAATCTACGCGAAACGTCAGGCTGCAGGAGTGCCAATTGGGGCCATCACCCTTTCATCGATGTCCTGCACAAATTCGCCGTGACAAGAGACCACTCCTTCGGTCCAAGAACTCACTTAATCCACGCATTACTTCGTTTGGGGCAACATTGATGATTTACCTGCTTCGCCATGGCGAGACCATTTGGAACACCTTGGGTCGGTTCCAGGGGCAGAAAGATTCTCCCCTTACGGAGCGCGGCATCGAACAGGCGGATCGCGTCGCGAAACTCCTTCAGAAGGAAATTTCGGAAAGTAGGCAATCATTCCAAATGCACATTAGCCCTCTAGGCCGAACGCGACAAACTGCAGAACGCGTGAAGCGGGTGCTGCCACTGGCAACCCATGAAGAAGCCCGCCTGATGGAGGTTTCCGTCGGCTGTTGGGACGGGATGACGAAGTTCGAGATCGACACCGAGTTTCCGGAAATGCTGGATGGCTCCGACGCTTTCGACTGGTATTTCAAGTCTCCAGACGGAGAGAGCTTCGATGCTGCGTGCTCCCGGGCAAAGGACTGGATCGCAGACGTCACCAATCCAACGGTTGCGGTTTCTCATGGGCTGTTTGGTAGATTGGTGCGCGGCGTGTATTCCGGTCTTTCGAAGCGCGAAATGTTGGAGTTACCCGTTCCTCAAGACGGGTTCTACCGCCTTTGCGACGGTGAATTCAGTATAGTCAGTGATCCCGTACCCAGCATGCTTGCCTAACGGGTTCATCCTTTGATCGCTGAGCGCCAATGCAGGCCGGCAGGCTCAGGTGCCAAGATACTGGCCGCGGAGTCATTCCCTACCAGTGCGGCCGTGCCAGGGGTCCGGCCCCGGATCACGCCCGGCGGCAACCTCGGCCAACCGGTCTAGGTAATGGGCCCAGCCTTCCGCGTGACCGGCGCACTGCTCGGCACTGGGCAGGCCCGTGTGGGTAAGGCGAAGCAGCGTTCCGTCCGGTGGTTGTTCGACGAGGTCGATCTCGACAAGGCTTGAGGCCGGCGGCACCACTTCGCTGTCTTCCCAGCCGAAGCTGTATACCAGGCGGTGCACCGGCACCACCTCGCGGAATGAACCACGAGCGAAACGGGCCCCGGTGACGTTGACGAGGTAGAGCCCGCCGCGCTGCGGCTCGATCTGCGCCTCCGTTCCCATCCAGCGCAGGATTTTCTCAGGATCTGTCAGCAGAGCGAACACCGCGGCTGGCGGAGCCGGGATGTGTGCTTCACGGCGGACGATGAGGGCCTCTTGCATCGGCTTCCCCTTTGGTTGCTATGATCTGCCCAGACTGCGGCGCAGAATTGACGGCTATCGGATCAGCTCCTTCCACGATGATATGCTCGCTGGGCTAACCGCGCTACCACCTGCACGGATGACAGGTTGGGGACCTGACGGTATGATCGTGCATGGATCTGCCCACCCATCTCGCCTGGCTGGTGGACGAGGCCAGCGCCTCGCTTGGCCCCGACCGGTTCTTGGCCGAACTCGGCGGCCGGCTGCTGGCCGACGGCTTTCCGTTGGTCGGCGGTACCCTGACACTGGCGGTGCCCCATCCGATCGTTACCCGCCGCACCTGGCTGTGGCGAGCCGAGACCGGAGCAGTGATCGAAGCACTGGGCTTTGCCGACAGCCCGCAAAGCCAGGCTGGGGGCGATTGGCTGAGTGCGCTTGGCCCGGTGCAGGAGGACACGGTTGGCCCAGCGCCGGACGGGCGGTTGCTTGGCTGGGCCGGCACGCGTCTGTTCGACCCTGCTGAGATCGGCCGACTGCGGCAGACCGCGCGCTTCGCCACCGCGCCTTTGGCTGCCTTGGCCGAGCGGGCGGCCCTTGCAACGCTGCTCGAGGCCTATCTCGGCCGACGCAGTGCCGCCCGGGTGCAGGCGGGCGCGCTGCACCGCGGCACCGGAGAAACTATCCGCGCTGTGCTGCTTTGCGCCGATCTGCGGAACTTCACCGCCCTGTCCGAGGCGACGGAACCTGCGGCAATGATCGCTGTCCTCGACGCCTGGTTCGACCGTGTTGCCGGTGCGATACACGCCTTCGGTGGCGAGGTGCTGAAGTTTGTCGGCGATGGCGTGCTGGCAATCTTCCCGGTTGCCAGTGCACCGGTTGACGCCTGCGAAGCGGCGCTGCGAGCGGTCGCCGCCGCCCACGCAGGCATGGCCCACCTCGATGCCCTGCGACAGGCAGAGGGGCTACCGCCGCTGCCCTTCGGCGCGGCACTGCATCTCGGCGAAATGCTGTGGGGCAATATCGGCACGGCCGACCGGCTGGACTTCACCGCAATCGGTCCCGCGGTAAACCTGGTCAGCCGACTGGAGGGCCTTTGCCGGCCGCTCGGCCGGTCGGTGCTGATCTCGGGCGCGGTCGCCGCCGAGACCGTCACGCCGCTGGTGTCGCTGGGCGAACACGTGCTGCGCGGCATCGCGGCGCTTGCGCAGTCTTCACGTTGCCGGATACCTGAGCGGTTCGCGGCCGAAGTCGATCGTTGGCGGGATTGTCTCGGTGCAACCATCGCCAGTTCCAGTCAACGTTGGGCGCTTTCGCAGCATTTCGAAGTGCTACAGCGACCTTTGCGTGTCTGATAAGACGCGCGGCGCTTTCGTTCAGAATACTGTCTTGTCAAGGCGAGCCTTCAGGCTGAACCTGCAAACAATCTCTGCGGGCCGAGCGCGATTCGTCTTCATCTCTGGTGCCTCAGCGAGCGAGATCGTCGAACGGGGCGAGGCAGCGAAAGTGCTCCTTGACCCGAGCCACCCTTACACAAGAACATTACTCGATGCGGCTCCCGGCCGGAGCACGTTCTGAAGCCTGTCCTATGGTGGAAACATAAAAGGATATCGTCTTGACCGACTATCGCAACTTTGTCGCCGGCGCGTTTCAGCCCGCATCGGACTTGGTCCCGGTGCTCGATCCCTCAAACGGAGAGGTCATTGCGAGGGTGCCCGCGGCGAGCGCGCTGGAGGCAATCGCAGCGGTTGAAAACGCAGCCGCAGCGCAGAAGACATGGAAAGCCTTGCCGGCGATCGCTCGCGGGGATGCCTTGCGCCGTTTCGCGGCGGCAATCGAGGCGCGCGCCGGCCAGATCGGCGCGGCGCTCGCTCTGGAGTCCGGCAAGAGCCTCGCCGATGCCACGGCAGAAGCGATCTATGGCGTCGAGCTGATGCGCTATCATGCGGAGTGGGCGCGCCGGATCGAAGGGGAAGTGATCCAGAGCGACAATCCGGGCGAGACCTTGCTTCTGAAGCGTGAGCCGATCGGGGTCGTTGCCTGCCTCATCCCGTTCAATTTTCCGGTCTATACGCTGGTGCGCAAGATTGCCCCCGCACTGATCGCTGGCAACGCCGTTGTGGTGCGGCCGAGCAACTCGACGCCTGCCTCCGCTTTCGAGATCGCCGAGGCGGCGCTCGACGCGGACCTTCCGGCCGGGCTGGTCAACATCTTGACCATGTCGCATGACGTCGCCGCGACACTTTGCACCCAGCCGTCGGTCGGCATGATAACGCTCACCGGTAGCCTGCAGGCCGGCCGCGTCGTTCTCGAATATTGCAAGGCGAATATCGCCAAGCCATCACTGGAACTCGGCGGCAAGACACCTGTCATTGTCGAACCCGATGCGGATATCGATGCGGTTGCCGCTCAGCTCGTTGCCGCCAAGACCAATCATTGCGGGCAGGTCTGCACGGCGCCAGAACGGGTCTATGTGCATACGTCCATCCACGACGCACTTCTCGAGCGGCTTCGCACCGGCTTTGCGGCAAGGACGTTCGGCGACCGCGCCAGCGATCCGACGCGTATGGGACCACTTGAAACGAAATCGGCACAGGCCAATGTTCACGCGATGGTTCGCCATGCGGTGGAGCAGGGGGCACGCATAGAGGCTGGCGGCGTACTGCCGGAAGGCGTGGGCAACTACTACCCGCCAACCCTGCTTTCCAACTGCCGGCAGGAGATGGACGTCGTCGCCGAAGAGGTGTTCGGCCCAGTTCTCGCCGTGCTTTCCTATGACAGCGTCGAGGAAGCCCTGGCGCTTGCCAACGATCACCAGTTCGGTCTGAGTTCGGTTCTCTTCACCAACAACTACAGCACGGTCATGCGCTTTGCCGACACCATCGAGGCCGGCGAACTCTATGTGAACCGCTTCCCGGCGGATCCCTATCAGGGATTCCATGCAGGCTGGAAGCGCTCGGGCCTCGGGGGCGATGACGGCAAGCACGGCATGCTCGAATTCACACAAACTCGTCTCGTGGTGCTGAAGCACTGATCGGATTCGTCAGAAGGAACTTCAACATGCAGATCGCTTCGCTCGCCGTTCATGTCGTTGCCGTCCCACCGCCCCATATCGGCGGGATGTACTGGATCTTCGTCAGGCTCACCACGAAGTGCGGCATCGAAGGGGTCGGGGAAATCTACGCGACCGCCTTCCATCCGAACGCGTTGGTGCCGCTGATCGAGGATGTGTTCGAGCGCCATCTCCTCGGCCACGATCCGCACGATATCGAGCGCTTCTGGCGTTCGGCCTATTCGAGCGGCTTCACGCAGCGCCCGGACCCGACGATCATGGGCGTCGTCTCCGGTCTCGAAATCGCCTGCTGGGACATCATCGGCAAGGCTGCCGGCCGACCGGTGCACAAGCTGCTGGGCGGCCTCGTGCACGAAAAGCTGCGTGCCTACACCTATCTCTACCCCAAGAATGCAGCCGGCGAATATGATTACAACGATCCAGAGCTTGCCGCCGACTTCGCGGCGGAAATGGTCGACACGAAGGGGTTCACCGCCGTCAAGTTCGATCCGGCCGGCCCCTACACCGCCTATTCCGGCCACCAGCTTTCGCTTGGCGTCATGGAGCGGTGCGAAGAATTCTGCGCCAAGGTCCGTGCCGCGGTCGGCGGGCGAGCCGACCTGCTCTTGGGCACCCATGGCCAGATGGTGCCGTCCTCGGCCATTCGCCTTGCGCGACGGCTCGAAAAATACGATCCGCTCTGGTTCGAGGAGCCGGTGCCGCCTGGTCAGGAGGCAGCGATGGCATCTGTTGCCAAGGCAACCTCTATCCCCATTGCCACGGGCGAGCGGCTGACGACCAAATACGAGTTCCAGCGCGTGCTTGAAACGGGCGCAGCCTCGATCCTGCAGATGAACGTCGCGCGGTGCGGCGGCTTGCTGGAGGCAAAGAAGATCGCCGGCATGGCCGAGGCGCACTATGCGCAGATCGCACCGCACCTCTACAACGGACCGATCGGGGCGGCGGCGAGCATCCAGCTCGCTGCGGCCACCCCCAATTTCCTCATCCACGAGGCGATCATCGACTTCTCAGGCTTCTACGCCGAGATTCTCAAGACGCCATTGCAGTTCGACGATGGCTATCTCATCCCGTCTTGCGAACCGGGGCTCGGCGTGGAGCTCAATCTCGAGGTGGTTGAAAAGCGTTCGCCCTACGAAGGAAAGCGTCTGCACCTGCAGATGGACGACAAGCCCGCCGACATCAAGGCATTTGCCCCGGCCCGCGGTTGAGGAACACATGACCACTTACGACTACATCATTGTCGGGGCGGGATCCGCCGGCTGTATCGTTGCGGCGCGCTTGAGCGAGGCAGGCAAACACAGCGTGCTGCTGCTCGAGGCGGGCGGCAACGACAGTTCACCGTGGTTTCGCATCCCCGTCGGCTATGCGCGGTCCTACTATGACCCGAACGTCAACTGGATGTACTGGACCGAGCCGGAAGCCGCCCTGAACAACCGCCGCATCTATGCGCCGCGCGGCAAGGTGCAAGGCGGCTCGGGTTCGATAAACGCCATGATCTTCGTGCGAGGCGCCGCGGCGGATTTCGACGACTGGGCTAAGGCCGGCAATCCCGGCTGGGCCCATGAGGACGTGCTGCCCTATTTCAAGAAGCTCGAAACCCATGCGCATGGCCAGTCCGAATTTCATGGCGGGGACGGACCCATCCACGTCACGCCGATGCGCGACCAGACCCATCCGATTACCGCGCGGTTCCTTTCTGCCTGTGCCGAACTGCAACTGCCGCTCAATACCGACTTCAATGGCGGGTCGATCGAGGGCGCAGGGATTTACGATATCAATACGCGAAATGGCGTGCGCTCGTCCTCATCGTTCGCCTATCTGCGGCCGGCTCTCAAGCGCCCCAACCTCTCCATCCTGCGCAAGTGCCATGCCAGAAGGGTCGTCATCGAGCAGGGAAGGGCGACCGGCGTGGAGGTTGCCACACCCGATGGGATGGTAACCTATTCCGCCCGGAACGAGGTGATCCTATGTGCCGGTGCGGTCGATACGCCGAAACTCTTGCAGCTCTCCGGTATCGGCGATGGCCGAGAGCTGCAAACGTTCGGTATCCCCGTCGTCCGACATTTGCCGGCGGTTGGGAGAAACCTTCAGGATCATCTTTGTGCGAGCTTCTACTACCGCTCGAGGGTTCCGACGCTGAACGACGAGCTGGGGAACCTGTTCGGTCAGGCGCGGCAGGCGCTGCGCTACGTGCTGACAAGACGCGGTCCCTTGGCTCTCAGCGTCAACCAGGCCGGAGGCTTCCTGCGCGGTGAGCCGGGCGAGGAGAGGCCGAATATCCAGCTCTATTTCAACCCGCTTTCCTATCGCATTCCGTCCGACCCGCGCGCCGGTCTGAAGCCGGAGCCCTATTCCGGTTTCCTGTTGGCGTTCAATGCATGCAGGCCCTCAAGCCGCGGCAGCGTCACGATCGCGTCGCCCGATGTCGCCGTTGCACCGCGCATCAACCCCAACTACCTGACGACTGCCCATGACGAGGCGGAGGCGCTTCAGGCAAGTCGGCTTGCGCGCAAAATCATGAGCGCACCGGCACTGCAATCGATTACTGCAAGCGAAATGCCTCCTTCCGCAGAAGCTTCCACCGACGCCGAGCTCCTGGACTATTTTCGGGAGCATAGCGGTTCAATCTATCACCTGTGCGGCACCGCAGCGATGGGGCCGGATGCTTCAACCTCAGTCGTCGATTCATCGCTAAAGGTGCATGGGTTGCATGGGTTGCGAGTAGTTGACGCTTCGATCTTCCCCAACATCACGGCCGGAAACATCAATGCCCCGACGATGATGGTCGCCGAAAAAGCCGCGGATATGATCATCAACGGAAGCTAGCCCGGCAATCTCGTTATTCTCTCGACGCTGTGAAGCGACTGAGCAACACGACGCCATCGAATGACTGGGGCCACTACTTGACAGTCACCTCGAACGCGGCGGTCACCGGCGGCGTTTCTGGGCGCGAGCGGTCGCGGAAGATGTATGCCACGACGTAGTCTCCTGGGTCGTGCAGAGCGATGCCGGCAGTGGCGAAATTGGTAAAATGCTTGGCGGAAACCGGAAATGGTGGGGGAGATTCGGCCTTGAACACGTGCGCGTTGGGGAATGTCTTGAGAACCTTGCCCGCACGGTCTCGCACCTCGATATCGAGGCCGATCTCGTAGCTTGACATTGGCGTGCCGACGTTGATCCGCCCGACATTCTCTAAATAGGCATAGATGAAGATCTCTTCGCCCGGCTTAAAGACGTTTGTCTGGCGCTCGACAAAATCTCCGCGTTTGGATGCCGACTTGTCTGCCAATATGTGCCTGGCGAGCTTCATGGGCGGCAACATCGCCTGCATCGCGACGGTCGTAGCGTCGACGCTGACCGGCGCGGCCCGCTTGCCGTCCGGTGCGGCCGGAGTGAGGAAATATGATTGTACCATCGCGTAGCAATGGGCTGCGGCCTGGGGGTGGTCGATCAACAGGATCACACCTCCCTGCATGGCCCGGACCGCGCCTTCCGAGCCTTGCTCGACCAGCGCGCACATCGGCCATTCGGCGACAACCTGCGATCCCTTGGAGTTCGTATCGTTCCGCAACTGCTCCTTGAACGTGGCCAGCGATTGCCGGAGTTCGGTGGAATCCTTGGCCACTTTCTCATTCACCAGGTAGATCGGCTTTTGGGCGTTTGCCTTGGCTACGTCCTGCTGTACTTGGCTGACGACCTGTTTGTCTCCAGCAAAATTGTAAGTATGCACCAGCCTCCCATGACCCTTGATGGCATCGATCGCGGCCTGCCAGGCGGCGGTGTCGAAGCCACCTCCATAGGTTTGATCCAGAACGAAATAGGCTGGAATCTTCCCGTCTTCGGCCACGGCTGAAGAAATCAAGTGGCCGGATAGCGCTAGTGTAGACAGCAATACCTTCATCGGGGGCCTCATCAAAGATACCCAAGTGATAACCGACAGAGAAACCTATGGTAGAACCCGGCAGCCGATGTGGCAACCACCGATCACGGGCAAAGTGAAAACCCGCTGGCGATTGGAACGAACCATGCTTGCTCGACCGGCATGAGGCGCTGAGGCTCTATACCAACAATGCCGCTTGGATTGCCTTTCACGAAAACGAGCGAGGCGGCTTGTCGGCGGGAAAAATGGCTAACATCGCCGTCCTGGATAGGCCGTATCTGACAATGCCGGCATCCGACATCCATCAGCTGCGCTCGGTGCTGACGCTGCTTGGTGGCAGGGTTGTTCACGACGAACTCGGCAGCGGCCAAGACTAGCTGGGGACGAAATCTCTATAACGTGTCCGCATTCTTCCCGGCAGGGCGACGTCGCTATAGAGTGATCGAACGTGCGCCCGACCATCACACCCGGAGGCTCCATATGGCTGAGGTCCTGTTGTTTCACCACGCACAGGGGCTGACCCCGGGTGTGCGGGCGTTCGCCGACGATTTGCGGGCCGCCGGTCACATCGTGCACACGCCGGACCTGTTCGACGGACGCACGTTCGAGAGTATCGACGAGGGCTTAGCCTACATCGGCAAGGTCGGATTCGACGAAATGCGGGAGCGCGGGGTCCGCGTCGCGAACGAACTGCCTCCCGAACTCGTCTACGCTGGGTTCTCGTTCGGTGTGTTGCCGGCACAGAAGCTGGCACAGACGCGGCCCGGAGCCCGCGGAGCCTTGCTCTTCTACTCTTGCCTGCCGATCAGCGGTGAGTGGGCCTTTGGGCCTTGGCCTGATGGCGTCGCGGTCCAAATCCACGGTATGGACAACGACCCGATCTTCGTCGGGGAGGGCGACATCGACGCGGCCCGCGAGATCGTGGAGAAGGTCGAGGACGCGGAGCTATTCCTGTACCCCGGCGATCAGCACTACTTCGCCGACAGTTCGCTCCCGTCGTACGACGCGGATGCGACCGCGTTGCTCACCATCCGAGTGCTCGAGTTCCTCGATCGCGTCTGATCCATGCCGGCGTCTCGGCTTGAGCTCATTTTCGAAAGTGGGGCCCGTCCTTGGACGGATCCGTTTGATCCGCCCGCTCGGCTGACGGGTCTGTGTTTGCATGTTCAGCCGCTTCGGCCGGCACGTGTCAGGCCATGCACGATGAGCTTGTCAATGATTTCGGCATAACTGACGCCGCTTGCCGCCATCGCCTTGGAATACATGCTGATGTCGGTAAAACCGGGAATGGTGTTCACTTCGTTGACAACGAACGTCATGCCCGTCGTCAGAAAGAAGTCGACACGCGCCATGGCATCGCAGCCCAAAGCCCTGAATGCCCTTGCCGCCGCTGCCCTCATCTCTGCCTCAACTTCGGGCGGCAGTTCCGCTGGTACCTTGAGCGCCGCGCCGTCCTCGTCGATGTATTTTGCGTTGTAGCTGTAAAAGCCGTGGGATTCGGCCGGGATGATCTCGCCGGGACGAGAGACGAAAAGGCCACCTTTCGGATCTTCCAGCACGCTGAATTCAATCTCGCGCCCAGCGACATATTCCTCGGCAAGCAGCTTGCCATCATGCTGGAAACCTTCGACCAACGCCGGCGCGAACTCCTGGCTGCCTGATACCTTTCTAACGCCAACGGATGACCCCTGCCGGGCGGGTTTGATGAACAGCGGCAGCCCGAGTTCGCCTTCGAGTACAGCGAGATCAGGTGCCGCATCCTTGTGGATCGTCACCGAGCGCGCGACCGGGAGGCCGGCGGCCTTCAGAAGCTGCTTGGCAATATCCTTGTCGAGTGCGGTCGCCGAGCCGAGAATCCCGCAGCCGGCGAGCGGTACGCGCGCCACCTCTGCGAGCCCCTGCACAGAGCCATCTTCACCATGAAGGCCGTGCAATACCGGAAACAGAATGTCGATGGTACCGGCATCGCTCATCTTTCCCTCGGCCGAAATCGCCACCATGCGTCCGTGCCCGCCGGGAACAAGGCTGACCTGCGTGCCGCTCGCAGGTTTGGCAAGCACACCATTGTCGAAGTGGCTCAACAGCCATTGACCTTCGCGCGTCACGAAAATCGGCACGGCATCATATTTTGCAGGCTCCAGAGCGCGCATGACATTGGTAGCCGAAAGCACGGAAACGTCGTGTTCGGCCGAGCGTCCGCCGAAGAGGACGGCAATACGCAGGCTGGTCGAAGAAGGGGTCATAAAAGTCTCCGAAATGACAGAGCTGACAGAGGTCCGAGACTGACGGCAATGCCATTTCCCGTATTGGTGTCCCGTGTCGGCGCAGGCGCAATTTGATTTCCGGCCGACGTCGTTGTGATGCCGGCTTGAAAGTGGCTCGATTTAAATTCAATATATGAGAAGATTACAGAGCCACTATTGGCGAGATTGATGAGCCACTCTGACGAAAGGCGCCCATGACACTGAAACGGCGAAGAGAGAGCCCGTCGGTGGGTTTTCGGCCAAGTATCGATACCTCTTCGCCAGCACCCTTGGTGAGACAGCTCTATCTTTCCCTGCGCGGTGCAATTGCTGACGGTCGGCTGGATGCCGGGCAACGGCTGCCATCGACACGTCTGGCCGCAAAGGAATGGAAGCTTTCACGCGGCTCGGTTGCCGAAGCCTATGAAATCCTCGTCGCGGAAGGTTTTGCGGTCGCCCGGCATGGGTCCGGTACATATATTGCGTCAGGCGTTCCAGGCGGGCTGTCCAGAATCGACCATCGCAATGAGACGATCGCCTACTCGACCCGCCGCGCTGTCTCCGACGCTGCCACGAGAGTTCTCACCTCCGGGCCTAGCCTCGAACCGCAGAAGGTTTTGCCGTTTGTCACGGGGCGCATCGCTCATGACGATCGGACAGCGAGATTGCTGAACCGCATTGCCGGCCGGCACATGAACTATGCCGCAGAAGGCTACGGCGACATTCAGGGCGAATTCGAGCTGCGGAGCGCCATTGCGGCTCATTTGGCCGCCTCACGCGGGGTGCGTTGCGCGGCCGAGCAGATATTTATCACCGCCGGGACACAGCAAGCGCTTGATCTCGCGTTCCGCGTCCTGATGACGCCGGGCGATACGGCTGTCGTCGAAGACCCCTGTTATCCGCCGGCCAGACAATGCCTGGCACTGAATGGCGTAAAAATCATCGGTCTTCCCGTTGATGCCGACGGCATCATGACGGAAAAGTTGGCTGCCTGCTCCCTGCCGCCGACGCTGTTCTATGTGACGCCATCAAACCAGTACCCCGTCGGTTCCGTCCTCTCGCTGCCCCGGCGGCTGGAGTTGCTCGCTTATGCGCGGGAGAATGGCTGCTGGATCGTCGAGGACGATTATGACAGCGAGTTTCGCTACGATGGGCATCCGATCGCATCGCTTCAGGGCCTCGATCCGGCCGGCCGGGTCCTCTATACGGGCACGTTCAGCAAGGCCCTGCTGCCGAGCCTGCGCATCGGCTATCTCGTGGTTCCGATGGATCTGGTACCGGTATTCAGGGCCGTGCGTCCCGCGCTTGACCGTTGTCCTCCGACGTTTCAGCAGCGTGTCGTCGGCGACTTTTTCAATGAGGGATATTTTCCGGCGCATCTGCGCCGGCTCAGAGAGCGTCTGCGTGCCTCACGCGATTTGCTTGCAGATCTCTTGAAAGACCGTACCAGCGAACATCTCGGCATTTTGCTGCCGGATCAGGGCATCAATCTGACCGTGCGCAGCACAGGGACCTGGAGCAACGACACCGCCGTCTCACAGGCTGCGCTAAAGAAAGGCGTTGTTGTGATGCCCCTTTCCCGCATGAATGTCGCTTCATCGGACACATCCAGGCTGCTGCTGGGATTTTCGGGGCTCTCCGAACAGGAAGCGGATATGGGGACCAGGATCCTGGCGGAGGTCTTCAAGCGCGGAGATTTTCGCAGAACTCCCGATGTTGGTTAGAATTACGCGACCGGTCAATGCAACGTCCGAGACTGTCCGGGGTTCCGGCAGCGGCGTCCTGATCGCAAAAGGCAATAAGAAGGGGTCCGCTTGAGGCGGCCGAAGACGCCTGTGTGTCGATCTGGTGGATGCGAAACGTTTCTGGCGATAGCAAATGTCTGCCATAAATGTCTGGCCCAGCGCGATTTTTGGCTAGGCGGATCCCATCTTATTGAACGACGGTCTTCCTTTTTGAACATTCCCGACTGAATCCGCGCGAAGCCCTTGTCGCTGCGCGCGGATTGCCCCTACGGTGGGCAAAAGATGAACCGGTAGACATTCCATGAGGCCAGAGCGGTCGCGAAAAACGGTCTCGTGCCATGATGGGTCTTGCATGCCAGTCTCGGATGCACCGAGGTTTTTGATCAAATGTTTGCAATGCTTTGGCCATGACGCAGTGCGTCTGTTGGGAGGCTAGAGTTGACTTCTCCTTGTCCGGAAATGGGGTGCGTGGGGCGCTATTTTGGAACGCCGGACGCTCCGTGCCTCACGACGATCCCGATGGAGGCCGCGGTCTTTTCGGTCACCCGAATTCGAAGGCGTCTGACACGGGCGCAGCGGCCAGAAGTGGCTCTACCCGCATGTGAAGCCTATTTTCTGATGCTTTACCTCGATGATGCCGAACATGCGGACATCAAGGTAAACGGCGAGAGGTCTGCTGTTCGCCGATACGTGCGCGGCTCGATATGTCTCGTCGATCTGCGCCAGGGGGCCTCGATCGCGCTCCATAGCGACCTGAGCGCGCTTGCCTTCGTCCTTCCCAAGAATCTGATCGCGGAAGTCGCCGCCCTGTCACCGACGGTCAAGCCACAACGGCTGGTGTGCCGGC
Organism: Ensifer sp. 1H6; assembly: GCF_001976035.1. NCBI lineage: Bacteria > Pseudomonadati > Pseudomonadota > Alphaproteobacteria > Hyphomicrobiales > Rhizobiaceae > Ensifer > Ensifer sp. 1H6. The sequence goes on from NZ_MOAI01000054.1 coordinate 14,044, forward strand.
GTGGCGAAGCGGACTCGATACTCTGCAGTCTCGGACTGGCGCTTCTGGCCCTTTTTGAACGTATGGACAGCAGCCCACCCGAGCTGCTGCAGCATGTCGCCGTGGCCGTTTGCGCCCATCTTCTGCACCACCATTCGGCCGAGATGCAGGGCGACGAAGGCGGAAATCCTTTCGACGGTTCCAATGATCCGACGGCTTTCCACGTTCGGCAGGAAGCGACACGGGCGCCCCATCAATTGCAGATGCGTCGGCGCGTTGTTCAGGCCAAGCAGCTTCTGCGCGCGAGTTCACTGCCTCTGGGCTCGATCGCGTTCCTTTGCGGCTTCAGCAGTCTCAGCCATTTCACGACGGTGTTTCTGGGGGAGACCGGAACGACACCACAAGCCTGGCGGAGCGCACCTCTGCATTAGCGCCGCTCGCGGGACGGAATTGATTGTTGGCGGCAGTGTATCGTATTCTGCATTGCTTGAATGCCTGGTGCACTTTCGGGGAATTTTGTTGAATTTAGAGCCTCGTCCAGAAACGGCCAGCGAAGTGGGCGCCTTGCGCCGATCGATCCTGCGTGTTCCCCCCATAACCCTGACGCGGTTGAGCAGTGATGGCTGCGACCTAGGTCCGGCGGTTGCCACCAGGCGCGAGGAGGCGTTCAACATCATCACGCAGCTCAGTGATTTTCGCCTGCATCGGCTGTGGCGGGGCGGCACCCTTGTCTTTGAAGGCGGGCATCGCAAGGGAGCGCTTGCCATCACCGACCTGCGCGAGGAATGGCGCTGCCATCACCTGTCGCCCTTTGACAATGTGCGCTTTCAGATACCGTTCTCGCAGATGCGCGCCTTTGCGACTGAACAGGGCCGGCCTGACTTTACCGGTCTGCGGTGTTCGCCGGGCACGCATGACGGCGTCATGCTGGGGCTAGCGCAGGCATTGCTTCCAGCTTTCGAGAGACCGCAAGAGGCAAGCCAGCTCTTTCTCGACCAGGTGAGCCTCGCGATTCTGACGCATTTGATGCAGACCTATGGCGGGCTCTATCTACCCAAAGAGCGCAAGGGGACGCTGGCTGCGTGGCAGGAGAAAAGGGCGCTCGACTTTCTCTCGGGCCATGTCGATGGGCAGTTCTCGCTCAGCGAGCTTGCCGAGGCCTGTGCGTTGTCGAAAAGCTATTTCATCAAGGCATTCAAGGTGAGCTTCGGCTGTACGCCTTTGCGGTGGCTGGCCGAATATCGGGTTACCCGTGCGAAGGAACTGTTGTTGAAGAACGTGCCGATCGCAGAGATTGCCATATCCTGCGGCTTTGCCGATCAGAGCCATATGACTAAGACATTCGTGGCGATCGCCGGCGAAACGCCAGCGCGCTTCCGGCGTACTCGACGCCTGGAGCTGGAGAAAAGCGCCCCTGTGACGGAAGACAATAGCCGCGATGCCATCGACAAGACAGCCATTCGGTTCATATGATCGTGATGTTCGGACGCAATGCTGCACAAGCACGCTGGCGAAGCGGTGTCGTGCAAAAGTTGAGACCGCCGCAGTCGGCACCCGCGTGGTCGCGGGCAGGCAGCGAAGTTGTGGGGAGGCAGAGGTATGACAGCAGCTTCTTCGATCGCGATCGCACCTCCACCCCGCGACAGTTTCGGATGTACAGTGGCTGGCCTCGACGAAGACCGGCGGATCGACGGCGCCGGGTTGACTTTTTATCGCAAGAAAGCGCAGTCCGCACCGCGCGAGCGCGTGCACACGCCGGCCAACAACCGCGGTTATCTGCTCGGCCTGTCACTGTCGGGCGGCCATCGCCGGCGGATCCTTCACGAACATCACGAGACAATGCATGAGTTCGACGAGAACTCCGTCTACCTCCGAAACTTTCACGATCCCTATCAGGCGGATCTCTCCGGCAGCTTCGATTTTGTTTTGCTCGAGGTGGGGCACAGCGCGATCGAGCGGATGGCCGACTGCGCCGATCTGAGCGGTGTCCGCGAACTGTGTGCGGTCGGCGAGCGAGCCGATCCAGTGTTGGGCGGGCTGATGGCGGCGCTGTTTGCAGACATGAACGGCCAATTGGAGAGAAGCCCCTTGTTCGTCGACCAATTGTCGGTGGCGATCGGAATCCACGTCGCTCAACACTACGGCAGTGCGAGCCACCGCACGACGTCGGGGGCGGCGATCAAGGGGCGCAGGCTCTCGGCGCGCAGCCTGTCGATCGTGCAGGAACTAATGCGAAGCAGGCTTGGCGGCGATTTGTCGATCGAGGAACTCGCTGAGGCTTGTCATCTGTCACAGGGCACGTTCCTGCGCGCCTTTCGCCAAACACTGGGTATCACGCCGTTCCAATGGTTCCTGCAGCAGCGGTTGGACAGGGCGCGCGACATGCTGGAATTTTCGTCGCTGACGATCGGTGAAATCGCGGTCGCCAGCGGCTTTGCCGATCAGAGCCACTTCACGCGCGTCTTTGCCCGGGCGACGGGGGCATCCCCCGGCGCCTGGCGGCGCAGTCGCAGGGCCTAGCGGTTTGGCCGCGCGCAGGCCTTGCTTGCGGCGGCACGCGCTCCATCCTTATGCCGTTGCTTCCAATATGACTTTTGCGCTTTGCTTGCGATTCATCTCGGGCAGAATGTTCAAAACATCAGCATATCCGACAAGAACGGGCAGCCCGGCACGGGCATAGTCGGGTCATTCCCTGCGGATCTTCAGAATCCAGGACATCGAGGAGATGATGACCATGACCTTAAACGCTACGCCGACGCCCGGCAGCCTCCTGGTTTCGCCGAAAGACCACACGCTGATCATGATCGATTTCCAGTCGCAGATGGCCTTTGCGACGAAGTCGATCGATGCTGTCTTGCTGCGCAACAATGCGGCGCTGGTCGCGCATGCGGCCGCCGGCTTCGGCGTTTCCACCATTCTGACGACGGTGGCGGAGAAGGCTTTCTCGGGCCCGATGTTCTCAGAGATCACCGATGCCTTTCCAGGCCAGGGCCTTCTCGACCGCACCTCGATGAACACCTGGGAAGACGCCGCCGTCATCGACAATGTCAACGCCATCGGCAAGAAGCGGCTGGTCTTTTGCGGCCTCTGGACCAGCGTCTGCATCGTCGGCCCGACGCTCTCGGCGCTCGATCAGGGCTTCGAGGTTTATGTGATTGCCGATGCCTGCGGTGACGTCTCGGACGAGGCACACGATCGGGCGATGGACCGCATGGTCCAGGCTGGCGTTCGGCCGATGACGTCGCTGCAATATATGCTCGAGCTCCAGCGCGACTGGGCCCGCACCGAGACCTATGACATGACGACCGGTATCGCCAAGAAGTTCGGCGGCGCCTACGGCCTCGGCATTATCTACGCCAAGACGATGTTCGGCGCCTCCGAAGGCCACTGATCGTCCTCATTCCGAAGGTTGCCGTCTCGCCAGTCGGCGGGACGGAGAAGCGGGCAACCCGTCCCGTGAGGAGAACTCGATGAAAATGTATCTTCTGTCGCTCGGCGTCGGTCTGCTGGTCGGTGTCATCTACGGACTGCTGAATGTACGCTCGCCGGCGCCGCCCGTGATCGCCCTGCTTGGCCTGCTCGGCATCCTCGTCGGCGAACAGGCCGTTCCGCTCGTCAAGCGGCTGGTCTCTGGCGCGCCGGTCACCGTCTCCTGGTTCAACAGCCGTTGCGTGCCCCACGTTTTCGGCGCGCTGCCGACGGGAACCGACCATGACGTGGCGACGCGCGACCGTTCTTCGAAAGGGGAGGTGGGCTGATGCCGACACGCCGCGGTTTTCTGGGGGCAGCCTCGACGCTCGCCTTCCCCTCGCTGTTTTCGCCGGCGCTTGCCGCCGACACCGTTTCGACCAAGGGAGACAATCCGATGGACGCCGATATTATCCTGCATCACGGGCTCGTCACCACGCTTGACCGCTCCAATCCCAACGCCAGTGCGGTCGCGATCAAGGACGGCAGGTTTCTCGCCGTCGGCCAGGATCAGGAGATCATGGCGCTCGCCGGTCCCGACACCAGGATCATCGATCTCAAGGGCAAGCGCGTCCTGCCCGGGCTGATCGACAACCACACCCACGTCGTTCGCGGCGGTCTGAACTTCAACATGGAGCTGCGATGGGACGGGGTGCGTTCGCTCGCCGACGCGATGGATATGCTGAAGCGGCAGGTGGCGATCACGCCAGCGCCGCAATGGGTGCGCGTCGTCGGCGGCTTCACCGAGCATCAGTTTGCCGAAAAGCGCCTGCCGACCATCGACGAGATCAACGCAATCGCGCCCGACACGCCGGTCTTCCTGTTGCATCTCTATGACCGTGCGCTGCTCAACGGTGCGGCGCTGCGTGCCGTTGGCTACACCAGGGACACGCCGAACCCGCCGGGCGGCGAAATCACCCGCGACACCCAGGGCAATCCGACTGGTCTGCTGCTGGCCAAGCCCAATGCCGGCATTCTCTATTCGACCCTTGCCAAGGGGCCGAAGCTGCCCTTCGAATACCAGGTCAATTCGACCCGGCATTTCATGCGCGAACTCAACCGGCTCGGCGTCACCGGCGTGATCGATGCCGGCGGCGGTTTCCAGAACTATCCGGACGACTATGCGGTCATCCAGAAGCTCGCCGATGAGGGGCACATGACCGTGCGGCTGGCCTACAACCTCTTCACCCAGAAGCCGAAGGAGGAAAAGCAGGACTTCCTCAACTGGACATCATCGGTGAAGTACAAGCAGGGCAACGACTATTTCCGCCACAATGGCGCCGGTGAGATGCTGGTGTTTTCGGCTGCGGACTTCGAAGACTTCCGCCAGCCGCGCCCGGAGATGGCTCCGGAAATGGAAGGCGAACTGGAAGAGGTGGTGCGGGTCCTTGCCGAAAACCGCTGGCCCTGGCGTCTTCATGCCACCTATGACGAGACGATCTCCCGCGCACTCGACGTGTTCGAGAAGGTCAACAAGGACATCCCGCTTGAAGGCCTGAACTGGTTCTTCGACCATGCCGAGACAATTTCCGAGCGCTCGATCGACCGGATCGCCGCGCTTGGCGGCGGCATCGCAACCCAGCATCGCATGGCCTATCAGGGCGAATATTTTGTCGAGCGCTACGGCCACGGCGTCGCCGAAGCGACACCGCCGATCAAACGGATGCTCGACAAGGGCGTCAATGTTTCCGCCGGTACCGATGCCACCCGTGTCGCCTCCTACAATCCCTGGGTCTCGCTGTCGTGGATGGTGACCGGCAAGACGGTGGGCGGGCTGCAACTCTATCCGCGCGCCAATTGCCTCGATCGCGAGACGGCGCTGCGGATGTGGACCGAAAAGGTCACCTGGTTTTCCAACGAGGAAGGCAAGAAAGGCCGGATCGAAAACGGCCAGTTCGCCGACCTGATCGTGCCGAACAAGGACTTCTTCGCCTGCGCCGAGGACGAGATCTCGTTCCTGACGTCCGAGCTGACGGTGGTCGGCGGCAAGGTCGTCTATGCCGCCGGTGACTTCGCCACCCATGACGAAAACCCGGTGCCGCCCGCCATGCCCGACTGGTCGCCGGTCAGGACCTTCGGTGGCTATGCCGCCTGGGGCGAGCCGGAAGGTGCCGGCAGCCGAAGCCTTCGCCGCACCGCAATCACCACATGCGGATGCCTGAACGACTGCAATGTCCACGGCCACGACCACGCCGGCGCCTGGACATCACGCCTGCCGATCGCCGATCTCAAGGGTTTCTTCGGCGCGCTCGGCTGCGCCTGCTGGGCGGTGTAAGGAGGGAGCCGCAATGACACATTCCTCCACAATTGCGTCGCGGCTGGCGGCCGGTGTCCAGCCGTTTGTGACCACGCCCGCTATTCGGTTCATCGCCCATCTTGGGCTCTGCGCCGCCTATATCCAGGGGCCGTTGACGAAGATCCTCGACTTTGATGCCGCTCTCGGCGAGATGAACCATTTCGGACTTCAGCCGGCCGCGCTTTTCGCGGTGGCGGTGATCGTCTTCGAACTTCTCGCCTCGGCCATGATCCTCGCAGGCATTCTGCGTTGGCTGGCCGCTCTCGGCCTCGCCGCGTTCACGCTCGCCGCAACCTTCATCGCCTTGCGCTTCTGGGAGCTGGCCCCCGGCCAGGAACGGTTCATGGCGACCAACGCCTTCTTCGAGCATCTCGGCCTTGCCGGCGCCTTCCTGCTGGTCGCGTGGTACGATCTTGACCGTCGAAGCGAGGCGGGAGGCGAACCGCTGCCATGACCCAGAATGTCACGCCGCCGCCGGCCGCAGGCGGCTTTGCACCGCTGCGCCAGCCCGTCTTTGCCGTCCTTTGGGTGGCCACCGTCATCGGCAATACCGGCAGTTTCATCCGCGACGTCGCCAGTTCATGGCTGGTGACCGATCTCTCCGGTGCTCCGGCGGCCGTTGCCATGGTTCAGGCGGCTGCGACCCTTCCGATCTTCCTGCTCGCCATACCTGCGGGCGTTCTGTCTGATATCCTTGATCGCCGCCGGTTTCTGATCGTCATCCAACTTCTGCTGGCGTCCGTCAGCCTCGGGCTCATGCTGCTTTCAGCGACCGGATTGCAGAGCGTCAGCTCGCTCGTGGCGCTGACCTTTCTTGGCGGCATAGGTGCTGCGCTGATGGCACCCACCTGGCAATCGATCGTTCCCGAACTCGTCACACGGCAGGAGTTGAAGAGCGCCGTCGCGCTGAACTCGCTCGGCATCAACATCTCGCGTGCCATTGGCCCTGCGGTCGGCGGGCTCATCCTTGCGAGCTTCGGTGCGGCCATTACCTATGCGACCGACGTTGCGAGCTATCTCTTCGTCATCGCGGCCCTGCTTTGGTGGCGGCGTGCACCCGGTGCGGACGATGGCTTGTCGGAGAAGTTCGCCGGCGCATTTCGTGCGGGTCTGCGCTATGCGCGCGCCAGCCGCGAACTGCACGTGGTGCTGCTGCGCGCTGCCGTGTTCTTCGCGTTTTCGAGCGCCGTCTGGGCGCTGCTGCCGCTCGTTGCACGCAACCTTCTCGGCGGGGATGCCGGCTTTTACGGGGTCCTTCTCGGGGCCGTAGGAGCCGGAGCGATCGGCGGCGCCCTCGTCATGCCGCGGCTGCGTAGGCTCCTCAGTGCAGATGGGCTGTTGCTCGCCGCCGCGCTGGTCACGGCCGTCGTCATGGCCGGCCTGTCATCTGCACCGCCGCAATGGGTGGCGATCATCCTGTTGCTGAGCCTCGGGGCCGCATGGATAACCGCGCTGACGACACTCAACGGCGCGGCTCAGGCGATCCTGCCGAACTGGGTGCGCGGTAGGGCGCTTGCGGTCTACCTCACGGTGTTCAACGGCGCGATGACCGCCGGAAGCCTGGCCTGGGGTGCCATAGCGGAACTCCTTGGCGTTCCGGCGACCCTTCTGGTCGGCGCCGCCGGGCTGGTGGTCGTTGGCGTGGTGTTTCACCTCGTGAAGCTGCCTGCCGGTGAGGCTGATCTGGTCGCCTCTAATCACTGGCCCGAGCCGTTGACGGCCTCGCCGATCGACAATGACCGCGGCCCCGTGCTGATCACCATAGAATATCGCGTCGATCCCGCCGATCGACAGGGGTTCACGAGCGCTCTCTACAGGCTTTCTTCGGAACGGCGGCGGGACGGTGCCTATGGCTGGGGTGTGACGGAAGACACTGCTGATCCGGAGATCATGGTCGAATGGTTCTTCGTCGAATCCTGGGCCGAGCACCTGCGCCAGCATCGACGGGTCTCCAAGGCCGATGCCGACCTGCAGCAGGAGGTGCGCAAATTCCATCGCGGCGACGCAACTCCGCTCGTTCGCCACCTGCTGACTGTCGGGCCGGAGCGCCTGACGCAGGCGAGAGATAATATCAAGGAGACGCCATGACAGATTGGAACGCGCTTTTTCCAGTTGCCCGCCGAACGGTCCTCAGGACCGCCGGCGCAGTCGGCGCCACCTTGTTTCTGCCCGGCCTCGGCCTGGGCGCCCAGAACCCGATCCCAACACCAGATGGAGAGAACCCCATGAGTTTCATCACTACCAAGGACGGCACCAACATCTTCTACAAGGATTGGGGCAAGGGACAGCCGATCGTCTTCTCACACGGCTGGCCGCTATCGGGCGACGCCTGGGAAGCCCAGATGCTGTTCTTCGGGCAGAACGGCTACCGCGTCATCGCCCACGATCGGCGCGGCCATGGTCGTTCGGACCAGCCGTGGGACGGCAACAACATGGATCAGTATGCCGACGATCTGGCGGAACTGATCGAGAAACTCGACCTCAAGGATGCGATCCTGATCGGGCATTCGACCGGCGGCGGCGAAGTGGCCCATTATATCGGCCGTCACGGCAGCGGGCGCGTTGCCAAGGTGGTTCTCGTCGGCGCGGTCCCTCCGCTCATGCTGAAGACTGCGGCGAACCCAGAAGGAACGCCGATTGAGGTTTTCGACGGCATTCGCAAGGGCACCGCGGGCGATCGCTCGCAGTTCTTCAAGGAACTCACTCTTCCCTTCTATGGCTTCAACCTCGAAGGCGCCAAGATGAATGACGGGCTTCGCGAATCCTTCTGGCTGCAGGGCATGGTCGGCTCGATCAAGGGTCACTATGATTGCATCCGCGAATTCTCCGAAGTCGACTACACCGACGACCTGAAGAAGATCGATCGCCCGACGCTGGTGATCCACGGCGATGACGACCAGATCGTTCCGTTTGCCGCATCCGCCGCAAAGACGGCCAAGATCGTCAAGGACGCCAAGCTCATCGTTTACAAGGGTGGGGCACATGGTCTGGCCCAGATCGAACCCGACAAGTTCAACGCCGACGTCCTGGCCTTCATCAAGGCTTGACATCGGGCGTGTCTTTGTCATGCAGCCGTTGGAGCCGGGTTTTTCGACCCGGCTCCAACGGCTCTTCGGCAAAGGCTGAACAAAGTGGGTGGGCGGCTGCGCGGTTGCCTGCCGTAGGCGCCATGTCAGTGACTTAGGCAGCCCGTGGCAGCGGGCCGACATAAACGGAGCGCGGGCGGATCAGGCGACCTTTGAGCGCCTGCTCGCGTGCATGGGCAATCCAGCCGATGGTGCGGCCGATGGCGAATACGCCGGTGAACGCGTCTCTCGGGAAGCCCAACGCATCGAGCAGTAGTGCCGTGTAAAATTCAACATTGACGTCGAGCGGCCGGTCCGGCTTGCGCTCCTTGAGGATAGCCAGCGCCGCCTGCTCGACTGCGCTTGCAAGCTCGGTGCGTTCACGATCAACCTGCCCGGCCTCGATCAGTGGCTTCAGAGCAAGTTTTAGCGCATCGGCGCGTGGATCGCGGACGCGGTACACTCTGTGGCCGAACCCCATCAGCCGTTCGCCGCGATCAAGCGCCTGATTGAGCCATGCTTTCGCGTTCTCTTGCGTTCCGATCGCATCGAGCATGTCGAGCACCGGTCCGGGCGCGCCGCCATGAAGTGGCCCCTTGAGGGCACCGATCGCCCCGAGGACGGACGATGTGAGGCCGGCTCCGGTGGAGGCGATCACCCTTGACGCGAAAGTCGAAGCGTTAAGGCCATGGTCGGAAATCGTCACGAGATAGGCATCGAGTGCTTTGACCTTTTCCGCGCTCGGCAGCCCGCCGCCAAGCATCGCGAGAATGTCTGCCGATTGGGAGAGCGACGACGATGGGGCAATCGGCTTGTCGCCATTCTTCAGGCGCAGGATTGCCGGCAGGAAGACGGCGGGTGCAGCAAGTAGGCGGAGCGCTGCCTCGAGATCGTCACCATCAGGCAGCCGCGCGATGAGCGCGCGCATGATGTCGACGGGTGGCAATTCCAGTATATGGTCGTCGATAGTCCGGATATCTGCGAAGACCTCTGTCCGCATGTGCCCCAGACGCCGGCGCAGTTCCTCCTTCTGCAGATTTCCTTCGATCAGGCCACCAAGCAGAAGGATAACGACATCCTCATAGCTGGCGTCATCAACGAGGTGTTCGAGCGACACACCACGAATGACCAGTCGACCGGCCTCGCCATCCACATCCGAGAGCTGCGTTTCAGCGGCGATGACATCTTCAAGTCCGTTTTTCATAGATGTTTCTCCTTTACCGGGAGAATGGTCCGGCTAAGATGTATTGACGTCAATCTTGATAAATTTGATCAATATGAACACGCTCTGGATCACCGCTGAGGAGGCGCTCAGTCAGCTCGGCACCAAACCGCAGACGCTTTATGCGAATGTGAGCCGTGGGCGCATACGCGCGAAGGCTGATCCAGTCGACTCGCGCCGCAGCCTTTATCAGGCTGACGATGTCAGGCGGCTGGCGGAACGTCACGCGGGCCGCCCGCGCGCATCGGCCGTCGCCGCCGAGGCGATCCGCTGGGGCGACCCGGTCCTACCCACGACGATCTCCAGTATTGCCGATGGACGCCTGTCTTATCGTGGCCATGATGCGGTTGAGCTCTCGTTGACAGCCGATCTGGAAGACGTCGCGACCCTGCTCTGGCAGACACCGAACGTCACTGTCCAAGCAGCCAATTATGTGTTGGCGGATCGATCTCGTTTGGCCGCAGCCTTGATCAGCCTTGCCGCGCGGGTGGCTGACGACCTGCCGGCTCTTGGTCGCGCCTCGCCTATCTTGAGGATTGAGGCCGCCGATGTGTTGTCGACGGTGGCGGCGGCACTGGCGCCGTGGCCGGAGCCGCTGCCGTTGCATATGCGGTTGGCAATCGGATGGAAACGGCCGGCGGCAGCCGCGTCCATACGAAAAGCGCTTGTCTTGGCGGCGGAGCACGAACTGAATGTTTCCGCGTTTGCAGCACGCGTGACCGCCTCGTCCGGTGCGGCGCTTTCGGCGGCTGTCCTCTCCGGACTTGCGACGCTGACCGGCCCCCGCCATGGCGGCGCCTGGCTCAGCGTCACGCAGCTTGTAGAGCGGGCGAACGCGGTTGGCGTCCGGGAGGCGATACGCGGAATACTGGGTTCGGAAGGCGCTGTCCGGGCCTTCGGCCATCGCCTCTATCCTCAGGGTGATCCGCGCGCCAAGGCGATCATCGAAAGTTTCGAAGCGCCGCCTCTCTATGGATTGTTGGCCGAAGCAGGCGAAGACCTTCTGGGCGAGCCGGTAAACATCGACTTCGCGCTAGCTTCGCTCGCCGCCACGTTCGATCTGCCCGACGAGGCGCCGATGGTGATCTTTGCTCTCGCGCGCACGGTCGGCTGGCTTGCCCATGCCATGGAGCAGGTGGAAAGCGGACATCTGATCCGACCAAGAGCACGCTACTCCGGACAGTGAATGCGCTTTGAAGCCATTCGACGTCGACTGCGACGGTGGGTGCCGGGCCCTCTGTGTTCTTGGCCCTGGTCAGCGCGCTGACATTGCTTGCCGCCCTTGTTCTGGTCCGATGGCTGGCGGCCGGGCAGCACTGCCGTAATTTTGCCCGTTGTAACCTGCCCCGAGGGGTGACACTGCCGATATCTCTGGGGGCACTCGCGTGGCCCCGACGGTTCGATGTCTCGCGTCTATAGGCAAAACACAGCCCGGGCGTTCCAGCGATCAAATGATCGCCGGAGTGCCCATTTCACGTCTAAACCGACGTCTATCCGCACATCGCGCGGACGATTTTGCCCGTGGCCGGATCCGTTTCGATCGTCACGCGCTCCTGTCGGAAATCCATCGTCGCCGGGTCGCCGGGCTTCAGCTGCCGGACGATGGTCGCACCCGTTATCTGTTTTGCGTCTTCATCCGAAATCCTGTCTTTTCCTGCCAGGGTCTCCGCAGCCTCAGGCTTGCAAGGCCCTGCCGCTTGGGCAGCGGTGGATTCGGGTTCTTTCTGGCAGCCGGCGGCGGCAAGGAGGAGAAGACTTGCTGCAAGTACAGCGAATTGACGGGCGTAAATCAAAGGCACAATCCTTCCGTGTCGAAAGTGTCGAACAATCAAACGAATAAGGCGGCAGCGAGGCCCTTGCGGCAGCGACCTTCCAACTATCTGAACGGCGGCGAAGGCATGCTCAAGAAGGTCGTGAATTGCCCGGCAACGCTCGCATCGATTTGCAGTCTGAGTCTACCAAGAGCCTTCTGCAGACGATCGGCGGCGGGGTAGGGCGGCTGATCGATGCGGACATGAATGAGGCGTCAACCAAGTCGGAGGCGATTCAAGCCAGGAGCAGATAGCCATTCGGCGCTTGCCGATCGCCAACACAAGCGCCCAGAACATTTCCAGTTTGTTTAAACAATGCCCCTTGATCAGGCGCGCTCTTACGTTTCGTTTCCGTGTGCCGTCCCCTTCATCCACATCGATTGTGGCGCTGGAGGGTGCGGATTCTACGGGCAACTTCAACGTGGGAAAACTTAAGGGCTTGGCGTCCTGATTCAGGCCCCAAGAGCAGTTTGTGTAAGTTTTACAAAATTGCCTGTTGACACCCGGGCTGAGGCTCCTCTATAAGCCCGATCACTGAACGAGGGCGGCGGCGCTGCTGGCGACGATGTCCTTCGTTTTAAGGTTTCCTTGATTGGCGGATGCTGATTGGTCGGGACGCGAGTTTCGGCGGGAAGTTTTGACGGT
>NZ_MOAI01000055.1:0-26438 GCF_001976035.1 Ensifer sp. 1H6
GGTGACCGGCGCCGGGCCGATCGGCATCATGGGGGCGCTGGTTGCCAAGCGCTCGGGCGCGCGCAAGGTGGTGATCACCGACATCAACCCGACGCGGCTGGAGCTTGCCCGCAAGGTCGGCATCGACTACGTCGTCGACGCCTCCAAGGAAAACCTCGCCGACGTGATGAAGGCGATCGGCATGACCGAGGGCTTCGACGTCGGGCTGGAAATGTCGGGGGCAGCACCCGCCTTCCGCGACATGATCGACAAGATGAACAATGGTGGCAAGATCGCCATTCTCGGCATCGCGCCGGCCGGCTTCGAGATCGACTGGAACAAGGTGATCTTCAAGATGCTCAACCTCAAGGGCATCTACGGCCGCGAGATGTTCGAGACCTGGTACAAGATGATCGCCTTCGTCCAGGGCGGGCTCGACCTGTCACCGGTCATCACCCACCGCATCGGCATCGACGAGTTCCGCGACGGCTTCGAGGCCATGCGCTCCGGCAACTCCGGCAAGGTCGTCATGGACTGGTAAGCGGGACGCTTCGGCGCAGTGCCGGAAACCACCAGGCCGCGCGTTCCACGGATGCGCGGCTTTTTCGTCAGCGTTTCCCGTTTAGACGGAATCGCAGAAACGCTATATCTCTTTGTTTTTGCGCATTTCCTGACGGAAAACCGCTGCGCACTTCTCCTGGAAATGCTCTAGTTGGCAAGGCCGAACTGGATCTCGATCTCGTGGTAGCGGGCGCCCGGGCCGGCCCAGCGATGATAAATCTCGCGGCTCTCGCCGGAGAAATTGTGTCTGCTCATCTCGATCTTTTCCACCAGTGGCGCATAGCCCTGGGTGAAGAGGCTTCGCATCGGGCCTTGATGCAGGGTCGAGGCTACCATGATCGGCTCGAGCTCGATCATATCCAGCGCGCCGCGATAGCCCTCGCCACGCTCGACGGGTCGGCAGATGCGCCAGTCAAAGACGGTTCTGGCGTTCTTCGGCAGGTTCTGCGCGATGAAGATCCAAGGCCCTGCGGGCTTGCGCCCCGCCCGGCCGATCTCCGCCTCGATCAGCGGTGCCAGCTCGGCGGCTGCATGCCTGACGTCCGGGATTGTGATCCTGCGCGCAATGCTGATGACGCGCATGGCGTCGGTTTCCTTGATGTTCATTCTGGCCTCCGTTTCCTGCAGCGCCGCGCGTCTTTTCAGACGCGCAAAGGTCGCTGTAGCGCTTTGAATTGCCGCATGTTTTTGTCCATAAATCGGGTACGATTTAAGGAAACATGCAGTAGGGCGGAAGGTCTTTCGAGATCGGGTCGCGGGCAAGCGAAAAACCGGAATAATGTTGCGAACTCTAAGACGAAGTCCGCCGTTTCAGGAATTGTTTTGCGTCTTGTTGATCCGGCTTGTTCGTCGGCTGCGGTGCACTATCTTTGCCGACGCTGCCGATGTCTGCGATCAGCGGTTGAGACGATCAGAGGAGCCCGTGCATGCGCTATGAGGGAAGCTGTCATTGTGGAAAGATTGCCTTCGAAGTTGAGGGGAACTTCGCCGAGGCGATCGATTGCAATTGTTCGATGTGTCGCCGGCGTGGCGGATTGCTGGCCTTCGTTTCGCGCGACAGTCTGAGGCTGAAGACGCCGGAAGCTGATCTCTCGACCTATGAATTCAACAGGCATGTCATCAAGCATCATTTCTGCAACCATTGTGGCATCGCACCCTTCGGCGAAGGGGCCGGTCCGAACGGACCCATGGCGGCCGTCAACCTGCGCTGTCTGCCGGAGTTCGACATTGAGGCAGTGAAGATCGTCAAATATGACGGGCTTTCGGTGTGAGGGTGCCAACGCGTATAGTCATGGTTGCGCCGTTGGCCAAGGCACAACGGAGCCTTGCCGATAAGCGGTATCGACCCTTGTCTTTTGACGGGCAGCGCCTACATGTTCAGCGGACGCTGATAAACACCAAAAAACATGAACTGAGGCGATTTTTGCCGAATCGGGCGGTTTTTCAGCGGAAATGCTTGACGGGATCGAAAATTCTGGGAATCACCATTTCCAAGCAAGAAATGGCGAAATGACACGGCGGTTAGGATATCATGCCAGTAGTGCTTCAGTGGCAGGACTGTCGGAGCTTGCCCGCTTTGCCACGATCGCTATCGTGGTTAATCAGGAATTAAACATCATCCCGTTACGTCAGGGGAAATGATTCGGTGGCGGGTGCGCGGCGCACCCGGACCTTCGAGCGGCATTTGCACCGGGCTCACGCCGGTTGCGACAAGGAAAGCGACGAACTAAATGGCAACCAAAGTCAAAGAAAACGAAGAAGCTGACGTTGAACGCGAAGGCGCTCCGGACGGCCCGCTTCTCGATCTTTCCGATGACGCTGTCAAGAAGATGATCAAGGCCGCCAAGAAGCGCGGCTATGTGACGATGGACGAATTGAACTCCGTCCTGCCGTCCGAAGAAGTCACCTCCGAGCAGATCGAAGACACGATGGCGATGCTCTCCGACATGGGCATCAACGTCATCGAAGACGAGGAAGCTGAGGAAGCCGCCGGCGGCAGCAGCGACGACGAAAGCAGCGACGACGACAACGACGGCGAAGGCGGCGAACTGGCCCCTTCCGGCGGCACGGCGCTTGCGGCGACGAAGAAGAAAGAGCCGACCGACAGAACCGATGACCCGGTGCGCATGTATCTGCGCGAAATGGGTTCGGTAGAGCTTCTGTCGCGCGAGGGCGAAATCGCGATTGCCAAGCGCATCGAGGCTGGCCGCGAGACGATGATCGCTGGTCTCTGTGAGAGCCCGTTGACGTTCCAGGCGCTGATCATCTGGCGCGACGAACTCAACGAAGGCCAGACGCTGCTGCGCGAGATCATCGATCTCGAAACCACCTATTCCGGTCCCGAGGCAAAGGCTGCTCCGCAGTTCCAGAGCCCGGAAAAGATCGAGGCTGACCGCAAGGCTGCCGAGGAAAAGGAAAAGACCCGCAAGGTTCGCGCCGCCAACGACGACGACATCACCAATGTCGGCGGCGATGTCATGCCGAGCGAGGAGGAAGAGGAAGACGACGACGAGTCGAACCTCTCGCTCGCCGCCATGGAAGCGGAACTGCGCCCGCAGGTCATGGAAACCCTCGACATCATCGCCGAGACCTACAAGAAGCTGCGCAAGCTGCAGGACCAGCAGGTGGAAGCCCGCCTGGCTGCCACTGGCACGCTGTCGCCTGCCCAGGAGCGCCGCTACAAGGAGCTCAAGGACGAGCTGATCAAGGCGGTCAAGTCGCTGTCGCTCAACCAGAACCGCGTCGACAGCCTCGTCGAGCAGCTCTACGACATCTCCAAGCGCCTGATGCAGAACGAAGGCCGCCTGTTGCGCCTGGCCGAATCCTACGGCGTCAAGCGTGACTCGTTCCTCGAGCAGTATTCCGGCGCCGAACTCGACCCGAACTGGATGAAGTCGATCAGCAACCTGGCCGGCAAGGGCTGGAAGGAATTCGCCAAGAGCGAAAACCAGACGATCCGCGACATCCGCCAGGAGATCCAGAACCTTGCGACCGAAACCGGCATCTCGATCGCCGAATTCCGCCGCATCGTCTCGATGGTGCAGAAGGGCGAGCGCGAAGCGCGCATCGCCAAGAAGGAAATGGTCGAAGCGAACCTGCGCCTCGTCATCTCCATCGCCAAGAAGTACACCAACCGCGGCCTGCAGTTCCTCGATCTCATTCAGGAAGGCAACATCGGCCTGATGAAGGCGGTCGACAAGTTCGAATACCGTCGCGGTTACAAGTTCTCGACCTATGCGACCTGGTGGATCCGTCAGGCGATCACCCGTTCGATCGCCGACCAGGCCCGCACGATCCGCATTCCGGTGCACATGATCGAAACGATCAACAAGATCGTTCGCACGTCGCGCCAGATGCTGCATGAAATCGGTCGCGAACCGACGCCGGAAGAATTGGCCGAGAAGCTCGCCATGCCGCTCGAAAAGGTCCGCAAGGTCCTGAAGATCGCCAAGGAGCCGATCTCGCTCGAAACCCCGGTGGGCGACGAAGAGGATTCGCATCTCGGCGATTTCATCGAGGACAAGAATGCGCTGCTGCCGATCGATGCCGCCATCCAGGCGAACCTGCGCGAAACGACGACCCGCGTTCTTGCCTCGCTGACGCCGCGCGAAGAGCGCGTCCTGCGCATGCGCTTCGGCATCGGCATGAACACCGACCATACGCTCGAAGAAGTCGGCCAGCAGTTCTCGGTTACCCGCGAACGTATCCGTCAGATCGAGGCGAAGGCGCTGCGCAAGCTCAAGCATCCGAGCCGCTCGCGCAAGCTGCGCTCGTTCCTCGACAGCTAAGCGGTCGAAGGTCGAACCATCAAGAAGCCGGGCGCTCAGCCCGGCTTTTTTGTTGTTCCGATGCTTTCTTGTAGGTGTCTTCGCACAGGACTATACTTCCCCTTTCGGAGCAATTGGGGCACCCGGCTTGAAGCACGGGCAGTCGCACCGTGGGCGTGAAGCGTGCCCTCATGGAGGTGTGAAATGACCACTTATGTCGTGCTCCTCAACTGGACAGAGCAGGGCGTTAAGAACGTGCGCGAGTCTCCCAAGCGGCTCGACGCGGCCAAGAAGATGCTCGCCGACATGGGCGGCTCCTTCAAACATTTCTTTCTGACCATGGGCGAGTACGACATGGTGGCTATCTGCGAGGCGCCTGACGATGCGGTGGCGGCGCGCTTTGCCATGACGCTCGGCATGGGTGGCAATGTGCGCACGCGGACGCTCAAGGCCTTCCCGGAAGCCGCCTATCGCGAGTTGGTCGCGTCCCTGGGCTGAGATCAGCAGGCGCTGAGCGCAACAATCGGCAATACGATGCTTATCTACGGCGCGCCGTTGCCGGAGAGTATGCGCGCGGCGCGCGCATGGCATCCCGAAAGGCCTCGTCGAAGCTGACGCCGCGGATCTGCCAGCGATACTCCCTGCCGTTTTCGGTGATGCGCCAGTCGGCGATCCAGCCGCGGGCGGCATCGGACCATACGAGGGTGCCGGCGAGGGGCACTTCCGCGCCGATATCCGTTGCGAGCTGTTTGAGCTCGGCCGGCCGCTGGCGCGATAGATGGACGAAATCAAGGTCTTTGCTTGTAAGCGTTGCAGCATCGGGCAGCCGCACCGAGAGCGCCAGCGGTACTGCCGCGACGGCAAGCGAATCCGCCATATACGGGCTCTCGCTGCCGTCGCGCGTCAGCACGAAGCGGCGCCTCTGATCGTGAACGGCAAGCAGCACGGCGATTGTCGGCCGCGGCGACAGCCACGGCTTGCGCCCGAGCTTTGCCAGGAGCGGATCGATGGTGGTGGGATCGAAACGGCAGGTAAGGTCATGCGGGCGGTCATGCGTTCCCTGCTCGTCATGAATCGGGACGCCTTCCAGCCGGTCGCGGTAGGAGAACGAGGCGACGAACTCTGCGGCTTGCACCTGCAGGGCGGCAAGTGCCGTGCTCCCCGTGAGCGTGAAATCGCCGGAGACCTTGACGAGAACCTCGCTCAGGCATTCGCGAAAGCCGATCTGCCGGTTCTGCTCGCCGGTGCCTGTGACGATCGCATCGCTGACATAGAGCGCCGTCCGGTCGGCGGCTTGCGCGCCGGTCCACAACAGCCCGATGATCGCTGCGGTCATCACAAGCGTTTTGGCTAGCCTGCCCATCAGCCCGTCAGTTTACCGGCGGCAGCGGGCAGCTGAGGTCGCCTTCCTGACAGCTGAGATAGCCCTTGAAATCCTTGACGCGGTTCTGGGTCAGGTTATCGCGGCACAGAAGGACGATCATCGGATAGGCGGTGCCGCCCGTAACCCCGGCGGCGGAAAAATCGCATTCGGCATCACGGAAGGCGATCCATGCCTTTTGTGCGGCAATGAGCAGCTTGGTGGTGTCCTGGTCGTCCTTCAGGCGCGCCTCGATCTGCTTGTAGAGGGTGTTGAGTTCGGTGTCGGAGGCCTTGAGGGATTTATCAGCGCATTCGTTCATCGTCGCCTGGTCGCTGGCATTGGCGCAATCGTCGGCCCATGCGGCGGGTGCAAGGCCCACCAGTCCGACAAGGGTTGCAAACATCAAAGCAGGAAACCGCATGTCTTCGCTCTCCTCGTTTCGCGCCTGCCGCCGTCGACGCGCGCTCGCATGATCTTCGGAAACCTGCGGACGCGCAAAGGACGCCGTAGCACTTTGAACCTGCTGCATAATTTATCCTTAAATCGGATCCGACTTCAGGACGTATGCGGTAGCCCCGCAATCAATCGTATTCGATTCAAAACCGATCCTTAACGTTTACGTTTTATCAATCTCTCGGAAACGAGAGGTTCGAAGATGCGTTGCGTTTTTGTCGTCGTCCTCCTGTTGCTGGCCGGTTGCGCAACGGTGCCGAGAGACACCCGGAACGCGTGCGCGGTTTTCGAGCAGCGAGATGGCCTTTTCAACAATTGGCGCCGCGCCGCCTATCAGGCGGAGCGCGAATATGGCGTGCCCGTTCCGGTGCTGATGGCGACGATCTATACGGAATCCGGCTTCCGCCATAATGCCAAGCCGCCGCGCACAAAACTCTTCGGCTTCATTCCCTGGACGCGCGTTTCATCGGCCTATGGCTATTCGCAGGCGCTCGACGGCACCTGGGCGCGCTACCAGAGCGAAACCGGCCGCTGGACGGCGCGGCGTTCGGATTTCGGCGACGCCATCCGCTTCATTGCCTGGTATCACCGCGAAAGCAGCCAGAAGAACGGCATCGCGCTCAACGACGCCTATCGGCTCTACATCGCCTATTATCACGGGCATGCCGGTTATGCCCGCGGCAACTGGAGCGACACGGCCAAGACCGGCGCCAAACGCGCCTCTGGCATGGCCTCGCTCTATAGCCGCCAACTCAACGGTTGCGGAAGCTGATGTCATATCAGCAGCTGGCATAGGGCTCAGCCGGCGGCGGCCTTTTCAAGCCCGGCGACGTCGATCTTGACCATGCCCATCATCGCCTGCTGGGCGCGGCCGGCGCGGGCCGGATCAGGATCGCTCAGGTGCTGCATCAGCGCATCCGGTATGATCTGCCAGGCAAGGCCGAAGCGGTCCTTCAGCCAGCCGCAGTGCTGCGGCGTGCCGCCGTCGAGCAGGCGCTCCCAATAATAGTCGACCTCCGCCTGATCGGCACAGCGCACGAAGAACGAGACGGCTTCGGAAAACTTGAAATGCGGCCCGCCGTTGAGCCCCATGAACGCCTGTCCCTCAAGCTCGAACGAGGCGGTGAACGCCTTACCGTCAGGCCCTTTCTTGACGTCGGTGACGCGGGAATTGCGGAAGATGGAGGTATAGAACTGGATGGCGTCTTCGAGCTGGTTGTCGAACCAGAGAAAGGGCGTGATCTTCTGCATGACTGTTGCTCCCTTGGGCGGTGGTCTTCCCAAGGACGAACGAAAAGCGGATGTGCCGACAGGCGACCCGGATTTTTTCTCAAAGCCTTGAGTGGCCGCAACAGGCCGGCCGGCAAAGGCGGCGAGGGCACCCAAGCATTCATCATCTGAAAAAATCGCTGGTTTTGTCGGAACCTTTCCATCCCGTTCGTCCTTTGTTGGTCGAAGCAACCGAGGAGGATATCGACATGAGTTACGTGGATGGTTTCATCGTTGCCGTGCCCAAGGGCAATATCGAGGCCTACAAGGACATGGCGCGGCAGGCGGGCGATGTGTGGATGGAGCATGGCGCACTCTCCTATGCCGAATGCCTCGGCGACGACGTGCCCTATGGCGAGGTGACGTCCTTTCCCCGCGCCGTGCAGGCCAAGGACGACGAGACCGTGGTCTTTTCCTGGATCGTCTACAAGTCGCGCGCCGACCGTGACGCGATCGTTGCCAAGGTGATGGCGGATCCGCGGCTGCAAGGCGATGCCTGGAAGGATGTGTTCGATGGCAAGCGCATGATCTATGGCGGATTCGAGGCTTTTCTCGAGAAATAGACTTGGCGGGAGGCCTACAGCGCCGCGCGTCTTATTAAACGCGCAAAGGTCGCTGTAGCCCTTTGAATTGCTGCATGTTTTATCCTTAAATCGAATAGGATTTAAGGAGACCTGCAGTGGGCTTGACTTGGCAGCGGCTTTTGCCAAACCCGTTCAGGTGGCGGCGCGCTTGCCGCCGCCAGCCGAGGAGAACCAACGCCGATGCCGCAGACCACGATCGTCATTTCCACCCGCGGCCAGGGGCTCTACGAGTTCACCGACGAGGCGGCAGACTTCGTCAGCGCCAACGGCGCGGGCGAGGGGCTTTTGACCCTGTTCGTCCGCCACACCTCCTGCTCGCTGTTGATCCAGGAAAACGCCGATCCCGACGTGAAGCGGGACCTCCGCGAGTTCTTCGCCCGGCTGGTGCCGCCATCCTCCGATCCGTCGATGCGCTGGGTGGTGCACACGCAGGAGGGGCCAGACGATATGCCCGCTCACATCAAGGCGGCGCTGACGCAGGTGTCGATCGGCGTGCCCGTCAATGCGGGCCGCATGGCGCTCGGCACCTGGCAGGGGCTCTATCTCTTCGAACACCGCGACCGGCCGCACCGCCGCGAGATCGTGCTGCATCTGGGGCCATGACATCTGCCGATTGACCGCGGCAACGTCTTGAAGGGGACTGTCACCCCTCCATATTGGTTAGGGAACGGGGTGCGAACGAAATTTGCCGGCGCGTTCGTTCGATCGTCGTTTCCTCGTCTGCCGTCCGAAAGGCATGGCCATACGCAATCAGCATCGAGGTAGATATGACCGACGCGCAGACCATTGCCAGCCGCTTCATCGAGGCGCTCAACGACCGCGATTTCCACGCCTTGGCGCGGCTTGTCGACGAGGACGTGGCGCTTGATTCGCTGACCGGCCAGCGCACCGTCGGCGTCGAGCCGCTGCGGGCAAGCATCATGACCTATCTCCGGCATTTCGACGAAACCTATGGCGACATCGTGCTGATGCGCGACAATTTCGGCCAGCGGATTGCCGCCGATGTGACGGCGCGCGGCACCTATCGTGAGACGCTGGAGGGCTTTCCCGCCGCATCCGGCCAAACCTATTCGATCCCCACCGTCTTCGTATTCGAGATCGAGGACCAGTCGATCACCCGGCTCAGCCATTATCGCAACATGCGGGCTTTCGAAGCCGAACTTGCCGGCTGATCGGCAGCGACGCATCACGGCCGCCTCAAGGAAATCGTGGCGATCTTTTTATGCCGCCCGTCGCGCGCGGTATCGCAATCCTGCGTGCCGGGGATTCCATTAATCAACTGCTATTTCTAGCGAAAATCCGGTTCTGGTGCGGCAGCACCGCGCCGTTGCGGCTCGCTTAAAAGTCGAACGAATCTTTGTCTCCCGCCGGTTTTCGTCAGGTGCCCGCAATCTGAACCCCGCATGAATGTGCAGTTCCGCTAGCGTTCAGTTTGGCGCCGCTATTGTCCGATCAATCGCTTGGGACGGTGATTGCAGATTGAACCCTTCAAGCCCTCGGAGAAAGACCATGAAGAATACCCTCATCAACGCAGCCGCCGCCGTCGTCATCGGTTTGACCGGCCTCGTGGGCGCCGCTTCCACCGCTTCCGCAGAAACCGTCGAATTCGGCTTCGGCTCGGGCGGTGGCGTCCAGGTCCAGTATCGCGACTACGACGGTGGTTATGGTGACGAGCGCGACTGGGGTCGCGAGCGCCGCGTCCGGACCGTGGCTGGGATGGCGGTGGCCGCCGTAGCCGTTGCGCCCCCTGGATGGCCGTCGACAAGGCCCGTGACCATGGCCTGCGCCGCGCCCATGTCGCCGATGTCTCGCACCGCCGCGTCGTCGTCGAAGGCAGCCGCCGCGGCTATCGCCAGACGATCGCGTTCGCCAACGTTCGCGGCTGCCCCTTTATCGGCCGCTGGTAATCCAAGCCTTTTCCGTCCTGTCTCCCCCGGCCGGCGGAAATGCGCCCCCTCACGCCCCAGGCGTGAGGGGTTTTTCTTTGTCTGAGACACATCGCAGAAGAGCAGGGCTGGGCCGCACGCCACAAGTCTCTGGTCCACCTGGCGCTGTTGCGAAGCCGCGACCCACTTTGCGTTGTTTGGCGGGAGGGCTGCCTCAGTGGCCGGGCAAAGCGTGGCTCTGCCAATCAAAGCGCGCAGCAATTCCAAGTGCTACAGCGACTTTGCGCGTCTGATACGACGCGCGGCGCTGTCGTGCGTGGGACCGTATGCGCTCCATCCGGTGAGCAGCATACCGCAGAGCGATGCCTTGGCATCGGCCGCGACGCTGGTTAGCCGACAGAGGGTCCACCCGGAGGGGGTCGGTGCTTCTGGCCTCCAGACGGGGTCGATAATCCTCAGCGGCCGGGTTCTCTTGTTTTACCCATGTCGTTATCGCAAGCCTGCGGCACACTTTCGCGACATGCTTCAATCTCAAGCCGGACAGAAAAAGCCCCGCGCGGTTGTAACCGCACGGGGCTTTGCTATGCGACTGATGCCCGCCTAAGCGAAGCGTCGTACCGAGCCAACTGCAGGCCCGCAAAACCCGCCCGCACTTTCCGCGGGACGGGCCTCAGCGGTCGGTCTTACTGCTTGATCGCGAAGGTGACGTTGACGGTCACGTTGTAGCTGTTTTCGCCCGTTGCCATCGGCACGGAGTCGGCTGCGTATTCCTTGGCCATGCCGGCGCGCATCATCGGCACCGGCTCCGGGCGGAAGCCCTGTTCGGTGATCTCGACGATGTTGCCGAGCGAGACGCCGGCAGCTTCGGCCAGAACCTTGGCCTTCTCGATGGCGTCGGCAACGGCTGCCTTGCGCGCTTCGGTGATGGTGCCTTCCGGCTTGTCGTTGGTGAACTGGATGCCGCCGCCCTGGTTGACGCCCAATGTCACCGATTTGTCGACGATGTCACCGAGCTTGGCGAGGTCGCGCACGCGCACGCTGACGCCGTTGGCCACCTGGTAGCCGATCAGCTCCGGCGGGCGGTTGCCGCCGTCATTGTTGGGCGGGTAGTTGTATTGCGGGTTGACCGAAAAGCCGCTCGTCTGCAGGTCGCGCTCGGCAATGCCGCCGTCCTTCAGCGCAGCCAGAACCTCGGCCATCGTCTTGTTGTTGGCGTCGAGCGCCTCGCGGGCGGTCTTGGCGTCCTTGACGACGCTCAGCTGCAGGATGGCCATGTCAGGCGCGATCGATGAGCGGCCTTCGCCGGCCACGGTGATGATCGCTTCGCGCTTTTTGGCGGGATCTTGCGCGTGCGCGCCGGCAGCGGCAATACCCGCAAAGGCGGCGGCCAAGGCAGCAATGGAAAGCGTGCGGGCAGTGCGTGTGGAAGTCATGGTTCGTGTCTCTCCGGTTGTTTCTGTCCCTGCTGCTTTCATGCTTAGCGATTGTGTGGGCATTGCGGCAATGACTTGTCGTCAAAAAGGTTTTCGGCTAGAGCCATTGCCGATCACGAACTGCCATTGGTTCGCTGAGTCCCGGATCTTTGATCCGGCGTGGGCCTGTAGCTCAATGGTTAGAGCCGGCGGCTCATAACCGCTTGGTTGGGGGTTCGAGTCCCTCCGGGCCCACCATTGTAACCTACCGGCGAATGTTTGCGAGATCTGCGTCTCAAGCCTGTTAAATCATTGCGTTCGATGAAGCGTAAAGCGGGCGTGAGGTCTCTATCCTCGTGCAACGCGTAGGATGTGAGCGGAAATCCTGTAAAATGCTAACAACACGCGCTTGATTGCTGAAGCTATATGCAAGGCAGACGTGAAACGCCTAAAAATTGCAATGGCCGACAAAGCGAGCCTGATAAGGACGTCTCTCATGAAAGGCTCGCGCCGGCCCGGGACCTCGCGCCCACCAGGGTTCTTTCCGCGACCTAAAAATGGCTCAACAGCAGTCGCGCTGGAGAACCGCGCTCCTGGCTGCTCTACGGTTAGATACTTCTCATCTGTGAGATAACCGCCGAGCGGTCAAAAAAATGCCCGCCGGAGCGGGCAGTTTTGGAGTGGGCGCATACGCTCAAACATGTTGCGCCTGGAAGCCAAGGTGCGTCACAGAGGTCAACACTGTGTAAACAGCCGGCAGCCAGAAATGAGGGGGACTTTGGTCGGGCCCGGTTTTGCGCCGAGCGTCCCGCGGACGAACGGCTGTTGCGGCTTGACAGGTGATCGGCGCGCATGGCGGCGATGGCGGCTGGTGCGGCAGGCGCTGCGAAGGGAAGGAAGACAGGCGCGCAACTGGCGCATGGTCGACGTCGGTGTGCGGTCGAAATCGGTGCGCGTGGGTTGGCGGCCCGGCCTGATGATCTCACAGCGTTTCTTTGTTGCGGCCACGTATCGCGCCTTGGCTGGGCGGCGGCTGGCGAGGCGAAGGCCCGTGCCTGCCGCGCCGATTTCGGTCGTCCGTACGTGTGAAAAGACATCGCTAAGAAAGAAACTCTTAATTTTAGCTGTCAATAATAAGAAGTGGGGGTTGAACTTCTTGGGTGATTCCCGCTACTGCATGTTTCCTTAAATCCTATTCGATTTAAGGATCAAAACATGCAGCCATTCAAAGTGCTGCAGCGACCTTTGCGCGTCTAACAAGACGCGCGGCGCTGTAGGGAAGTTGCCAAGCGGCGCTGGCCGCTTCTTCGAAAGGATGCTTATGCGAAGCCTAACCGCCTTGGGCGGCGCACGCCGCACCACCGTTTCGGGTTTCAAGTATCTCGTACCTGCCTCGCTTCTCGGTCTTCTGCTTGTCTCATCCGGCTGTTCGTCGGCGAGTATGGCTGAAAGCCCGCTGTTTGCGTCTGCCGGCTCCAAGGCAGCCGTAAGCGCACCGAGCGCGGGCGCGAAGCAGGGCAAGCTGATCAAGGTTGCGGAAGAGGACGATATCGTGGAGCCGCTGCCGGCAAGACGGCGCGTTTCCGCCTATCTCGGCCGCGCGCCCTATATCTGCTCGCCGAGCGGTTTCGGCCATACGTCGCGCTGCTTCCTCAGAAGCTCGCTGTAAAGCCATTCCCATAGGGCGGAGCGCCACAGCACCCCGTTTCATTCCGAGTGCCGTTAGACCGTTTCCGCGTTGGATGCACGAACGGAAATACTCAAGCTCCTTGTGTTCCAGGCAACTCCGGGCGGAACCTTCCCGGGCTTTTCCTGGAAATGCTCAAAGTCCTCCTGCCGGAGACAGCTCTTGTCGATTGCGATGTTCAGATCGGTGTTTTTGGCCGGCCTCATGGCGCTTCTGCCGGTGGCGGGTGCCTCGCGGGTTGCGGCTGCCGATCTCGGCGGCACGGTCGATCGCGTGCTGACGACGGGCTCGATCAGCTCGGCGGCGCGGTCTGCCGGCACGCCCGGCGGCGAGGTCGCGATCGGCGTCTACGATCCGCATGACGCGGTCACGGGCAGCGCTGCGCTCACGATCGAGCATGTCTTCATCTATTGGCAGGCGCTCGACAAGGCGATGCTGAAGCGCAAGATCGCCATTGCCGAGGGCCAAGGGCGGGCGCTGATGATCTCCGTCGAGCCCTATACCCATGCGAGCAACTGGCGGGCGGGCGGCGAGCGGCTGTTTGCCGATATCGGCCGCGGTCGTTTCGACCGCGAGATCGGCGATATCTGCCGGCGTGCCGGCGCGGTTGCAGCGCCGGTCTACATGCGCTGGGGCCACGAGATGGAGGACCCTGACGGCCGCTATCCCTGGGCGCGGCGCGACATGGACGGCTATAAGAAGGCGTTTCGCTATTTCGTTAGAAGCTGCCGGGAGCTGGCGCCTGACGCTCGCTTCGTCTGGTCGCCCAAGGGCCATCGCAACCTTGCCGGCTACTATCCCGGCGACGATGTCGTCGATGCCATCGGCATTCCCGTGTGGGGTCTGCAGAAGATGGATGTGGACTATTGGGGGCGGGAGCGCAGCTTCGGCGAGACGCTTGGCGAAAAATACCGCCGCGTCGAAGGCTTTGGAAAGCCTGTGATGATTGCCGAGCTTGGGGTTGCCGGTTCAGCGGATTACAAGCGCGCCTGGTACGCAGAAATCTTCGATCGCAGGACTTATCGCGCGCGTTTCCCGCTGTTGACGGCCGTGGTGTTCTTCAACGACAGGGAGCCTTACAAGTGGCCGCTTGGCTATGGCTCGCCGGACTGGCGGCTGGACAAGGCCGCGCTGGCAGCACTTGTTTCCGACAAGGTCGAAATCGTCGCCGGCCGACGCAATAGCGGCTGATGCATGTCGCGCAAAAGTGTGCAGCGGTTTTGCGAAAACGGCATGCGGTTTAAGAGCGGTGGACGCACCGGCCGTTCAGCCGGTGCGTGAATGTCGGAAAACTGGAGTTTTTCTCAGGCAAGCAGAAGGCCCGATTCACGGGCGGCCGCGGTGAAGCATTGGCTTGCCCTGTTGACGCTGGTCAGCCCGTCAAGCGCATCCAGGCAGCGCTGAAGGGCGGCACGATATTCCCGTCCACGTCTGCCCGGCCATTGCCGCAGCAGTTCGAGCGCCTCCCAGACCGTCCTGACGACGGTCTGCCGCTTGGACGACAGTTTCAGGTGGATCGGCGTTGCGAAGGTTTTTTCGCTCATCTTGCATTCCTCGTTCATAGTCTTTTGAGCGCGAGGCCAACGCCGGGGAGCGCCAATGGTTCCCTCCGCGGCTGCACTTTTTTAACCATGACGATGCCGACCCGATGTGTTCGGCCAGATGGGGGGCCGTCGGAAGCCCTGGAAGACAAGGCTTTCGGACGAGAGCCGGCACGCTTTCGCCGTGACAATTTTTGCGAAAGATTTTTTCGAATGATGGAGGCGTGGGGAGCGGCGAGGGGCCTGCGGCCGGGTGCAGGCCGTCTCCCTGAAACCGTTCAAGCGTTTTGGCTGTCAGCGATCAGAGATCGAGCGCGGCCCTGAGGTCGGTCGGCTTGCGCTCCCTGAGGTCGAGATCGGCCTCGATGTGATCGATATGGCGGATCATCAGCGCACAGGCGGTGTCGATGTCGCCGGTTTCGATCGCAGTCAGGATGTCGCCATGCTCGTCGTGGCCACAGGTCGAGACGCTCGATTGTCCATAAAGCGCGATGACGAGCGAGGAGCGCGCCACCAGCTCATCCATGAAGCGCCTGAGAATGACATTGCCGCTGAGATCGGCGAGCGCCAGGTGGAAATCACCCGAGGCCTTGATCTCGGCGCGGCGCGCCGACCGGCCGCGCTGTGCGGTCAGTTGATGTTCGGCGGCAAGCAGGCGGCGCAGCTCATCGATATCAGCCGCGCCAATGCGCGGCGCGGCGGCGCGCACGAGGCCCGGCTCGATCAGTCGGCGGGTCGCAAAAATCTGGCGGGCTTCATCCGGCGAGGGATGGGCGACGAAGGCGCCGCGGTTCTTCTCGACAGTGACCAGCCCCTCATAGGCGAGCGACTGCAGCGCGGCGCGCACCAGCGTACGGCTGACGTTGAACAGATCGCCGACATCGCTTTCGGACAGCTTGGTTCCGGGCGCAAGCCGTCGTTCGACGATCGCATCGCGCAGCTTGTCGCGAATCTGTCGGGTGCTGGTGTCGGTGGACGCGTCGGCCGCCGCAGGATGGGTGGTCAGGGACATGAAGGAAATCGATCCACGATTGAACGCGGCATCTTATCGACGCGCGCGCCCTACAGCGCCGCGCGTCTTATTAGACGCGCAAATGTCGCTGTAGCACTTTGAATGGCTGCCTGTTTTTATCCTTAAATCGAATAGGATTTAAGGAAACATGCAGTAAGGAAACGACAATCTGGCATGGCAAAGCGTCGTTGCCAATGTGGGCCGACTACTTGTCAAGTTCGGGATAGACGCGGTCGATGAAGCCTGGCCGGAGCTTCTCGCCGATCAGGCAGTCGGGCGCGGGCAAGGCATCGACGAGGCGCACACGCGGCGGTGGCGGCAGGCCGCTGACCTCCAGGATCAGCTTCTGGCGGATGGCGATGGCGAAATCTTCCGGCTCATGCACCGGCAGCACGAAGGAGCCCGGGCCGCCGACGACGCACTCGGCATAATACTGGTCGAGCGGCCCGGTCGAGACGGACGGTCTAATCAGGATCGCCAGGCCATTGATGATGATGCCGCGGGCAATGGCGATGTCGCGGGCGGGAATGACCGGTGGGCCGATATTGTTGGGTCCGTCGCCAGACACGTCGATGATGCGGCGCATGCCGGCAAAGGCGTTGGAGTCGATCAGCGCTGTGCCGTAAGTGAGCGCGTTGGAGATCGAGGTGCCGCGGCGGGTGCCGACGGGGCGGGCCTCGATCAGCGCGGCAAAGGCGTCCGCTTCGGCGGCGTTGGAGATCACCTGCCAGGCAACGACGGAGGATTCGTTGACGGTGCCGGCCCATTCGAAATAGCCAAGGGCGATCCGGCCATAGCGACCGCTCGTTACCGCATTGAGGAAGTCGGAATGGCGCAGCGCCTGCACGTAGCCGGCGCGCTGGACGCGGGCTTCGTCCAGATCCATCGAGCCGGACATGTCGACGGCCAGCACCAGTTCGACATCGACGTCGGTGTGCGCGGCGGTCGATTGGGTCGGGCCACCAGTCAGGGAAAGGATCAACGCCAGCATGGTTAACATCGCTTCAACCCGTCATTGCGAGCCGCGTCATCTCAGGAAATGTAGCACAGGATTGGCTTATCGCGACTGTTTGGGGTTGGCTGACCTTCAATAAAAGGTGATATCGACAGGGTTTACTGCCGATCGATACCGTGCCGACGGGCCTGCATGAGCTGAGGATATGCTTCAACAGACACGGAATACGGAGCGTTTTCAGGTCGATAGGCTGCAGTCCGCCGCTTTCGACTATTTCCTGCGCTATAGCGATGCCGGCACCGGGCTTGTCGCCGATACGTCGCTTCCCGACGCGCCCTCAAGCATCGCTGCCACCGGTTTCGGGCTTTCCTGCTACCCTGTTGGCGTCGAG
Source organism: Ensifer sp. 1H6 (assembly GCF_001976035.1). Classification (NCBI taxonomy): domain Bacteria; kingdom Pseudomonadati; phylum Pseudomonadota; class Alphaproteobacteria; order Hyphomicrobiales; family Rhizobiaceae; genus Ensifer; species Ensifer sp. 1H6. The sequence goes on from NZ_MOAI01000055.1 coordinate 16,861, forward strand.
CGCGGCTGGATCGGGCGCGGCGAAGCGGCCGGCCGGGTGCTGATGACCCTGCGGTTTCTGGCGCAAAGCCGGCAGGGGAGCGATGCGCTCGCCACCGGTTATCGCGGCTTCTACTATCACTTTCTCCACATGAAGACCGGCGAGCGGGTGTGGCAGTGCGAGCTTTCCACCATCGATACCGCGCTGCTGATTGCCGGCGTTTTGACCGCAGGCGCCTATTTCTCCGGCGACAGTGCGGGGGAGCGGGAAATCCGCGCGCTTGCGGATAAGCTCTATGCCCGGGTGGATTGGCGCTGGGCGCTCGGCCGTGGCGAGATACTGACGATGGGCTGGCGACCGCCCGGGCGGTTTCTTAAGTATCGATGGCAGGGCTACAGCGAGGCACTGCTGCTCTACGTGCTCGCGCTCGGCGCGCCGCACCATGCAATCGGCCCGGAGCACTACCGCGAATTCACGGCCGCCTATGCGTGGACCACGGTCGACGGTGCGCCGCATCTGCAGGCCGCGCCTTTGTTCGTCCATCTCTTTCCGCAAGCCTGGTTGGACCTTCGCGGCATTGGCGATGCGCCGATGCGTGACGAGGCGACTGATTATTTCGACAATACCTGCCGGGCGATCGCGCTGCAGCGAGCCCATGCCGAGCGCAATCCCGGCGATTTCGCCGGTTACGGCGGGGATATGTGGGGCCTCAGCGCCTGCGGTGGACCGGCGGGGCGGCAGCGGCTTGTCGATGGGCGTTGGCAGCGGATGCTCGGCTATGCGGCGCGCGGCGCGCCCGGTGGTCCTGACGATGGCACGCTGGCACCTTGGGCACCGGTTGCCTGTCTGCCTTTCGCTGCCGATGCGTCGCAGTCGGCACTCGCCGAGCTCGAGAACTGTTACCCGGACATTCTGTGCGAGAGCCGGTTTCCCGGCGGGTTCAATCCGAGCCTGCCCGGTGTGGGCCCGGAGGGTTGGGTCGACGACCGCGTGGTCGGGCTTGACCAGGGGCTTGTCGTGATGATGATCGAGAATGCCAGAAACGGTTTCGTCTGGGAGCTGACGCGCAGCATTCCGGCCATACGGCGCGGATTGCAGCGGGCGGATTTTCGCGGCGGCTGGCTTGAGACCAGGGAGACGGCATGAGCTTGGGCCACGAGCGGCAGGACGAGCGCCCGGCGGAGGACGAGGCGGACGCGGCGTTGCGCCAGAGCGCCCTTGGCGTTCTCGCGCACCTGCAGTCGTCTTTCCCCGAAGTGGGCTTTTCGCTCGGGGCGCCGGCGACGTATTTCTTCCCGAGGCGCGGTTCTGGGTGGAGGAGGGCGTCGGGCTTGAAGACAGCCTTGCCTATCAGGATCGCTTTGCCGAGGGCATGGACGACAAGATCCGCGCCGCCCATCTGATTGCCTTTTACAGCAACCAGCTCACGCTCGCGCTTGGCGGCCTCTATCTCGGTGGGGGCATCGTGGCAGCCGTTCGCGGCCTTCGCTTCGAAGAATTTTCGCGGGCCTATGGCGAACGGCTTGTCGCGGCCAAGCGGTTTCATTTCAGCCTTGCCTTGCCCGCAGCCGGGGATCATGCCCCGGCGACTGCGGACGTCTTCGGCGAAACCTTCGCTGCGCATCTGGCGCCGATCGTCGTCATGTTGAAGCGTCGCACCGGCCTGTCCTCGGGCGCGCAATGGCGGCTTGCGGCGGATTCGCTTGCCGGTGGGTTCCTGGAGATCGGCCGCGTCCTCGGCGACGAGGAGACCGCGATGGCGAGGGCGCTGGCGATCGTCAAGCGCGCGGGTACGTCGCTATTTTCCGACAAGCTCCGTTACGAGGACATCGTGATCGAGATCGGCGGCAATCATGCGCTGTCGCGCACCTATCGCCTGCGCGGCGGCTGCTGTCTCTATTATCGAACGGAAGGTGGCAGCTTCTGCGACAGTTGCGTGATGCTGGCGCCGGACGACCGCCGCGCGCGGTTGCAGGCGCATCTGCTGGCATTGCAGGCGCGCTGAGACATCTCGACGACAAAGCCCCTGATATCGGCGATATCAGGGGCTCCGGGTTGATGGCGAAATCTGGCCGGTCTGTTACGCCTTGGCGAAACGATCGTTGATGAAGCCCGACACGACGCCGAGAACAATCCAGAACGCGAGCGTGGTGGCAAGGGCTGCCACGGCGAATTCAGCGCCGAGCACGGCCGGCACATTGCTGGAGATGTCCGACGGTTGCGGCGCGCCATAGACATGCGGTGCCGCGATCAGCACGAGGCCGATGATCTTGGCGGCGATCTCTTGCCGCAAGACCAGCAGATAGAGACCGGCGGCAGACAACAGCACGGTTGCACCCCACCAGACCTGGCGGTCGCCGAGTTCCGCGGCCGGGAAGCCCGGCAGTTCCGGCGGCAGACCGATTGCCGGCAGCATGTGCACGGCAAGCCAGCCGCAGGCGCCCCAGAGCGCGCCGTTCCTGAGCGTGATCGGGTAGCCGATGACGAGGCTGACGCCGGCGAGCAGCAGCGCGAAGCCGGAGCCGGTCACCAGATTGGCGATCAGCGTGCCGGAAAAGCGGCTCATGCCGAACATGATGCCGCCTTCCTCGTGTTCGCCCTCATGGGCGTAGGCAGGCGTGATCGGCGACAGGGCGTCAAGCAAAGCGCCAATCGGCGAAACCGCCTTCAGCGACGAATGCTGGTCGTGGTTTGCTGCGGCCGGATCGGCCGTTCCCGGCTGAACGGCTGGTTGTTCGCCGGCGGCCGGTGCCTCGCCTTCGAATTCTTCCGCGTGCAGGATCAGCGGTACGACGCGCAGTTCCTGGGCGCCGGTCATGAAGACACCGGCAATCAATCCAGCCACGATCGCGGCCAGAAGCGTTCTGACAATCATTTTCGATATCCCTCGATATCGGCGCGCCATGCATCTGGCAGGCAGCGCCGTGTCCCACTGGCAAATATGCGAACGGCTCCGTCCGGCAGATCTTCAATCTGCATCAGACGCGAGCAAACGCGTCCGGCTGTCTGCCGGAAGCGTTTTTGTCCGCAGCTATGTCGATGCGGAACGCAAGTCGCGTCCCGGAACATCGCTTAGTGGCAGGGGAAGCCATAGGAGTGGCGGGTGTCGTGCGCGGTATCGTGCAGCACGGCCGAGTTCGCCAGGCCTGCGCCGAAGACGAGGAAGCCGCCGATGAGGAGCGCGATGATACCTGCGGTCAGACGATCGCTGAGGGAGAGCGGAATGCTCGAAACTGTAGATGTAGCCATGACAACCTCCGTGATGGCGTCGGGATCTTTCCCGGTTTGGGCCCTATGCCCGCATCGACTGGCAGGTTTCCTGGCTCAGGACGTCGGGTGAGATCACCCTGGATTTGCCTCGCCTTCCCAGAGCAAGGGCCGCCCTCTCGCGGTCTTGTCTCCAGTGGCTTCTTCCGGATCGCTCCGGAACGGCGCATTCACGTCGCTCTACAGTCGCGGGGTCGGCCGTGATTTGAATGCCCAGCATGGGTCCATCCGTCACGTTCCCGTTTACTCCCGAAACGCGTTCGCGTTGCGGGAACCAATCGATCCACGATGATTAGGATCGCACCCCGGAGATGTCAATTAGACTTGCGCCGCCGCCCGGTCCATCCGCGACAAAATCACGAAGGATCATGCGTTTATAGGCTTCGACGATCTGGTCGCCCTCTGCTCTGGTGACGGAGACCGCAAGCCGCATCGTGCAATCGCCGAGATGCATGATCAAAAAGGCGGCGCTGTCGATCGTTTCGCGCGGCGTGTCGGGCGCAAACCGAGCCCAGACGTCGGCCAGAAGCTGGCCGCCGGCACGGCTTTGCAAAAGGTCGATCTCGCGCAGCGCCTTGTCGGCCTGCATCGCTGACCAGATGTCGCGCATCACAGGCTCGGCCAGGAACATATCGTAATAGATGTCGAACAGCATGGAGAAGGCGTCACGCAGTTCCGAGATCGACGTCACCTTGGCAAGCTCGGCCCCGATGCATTCATTGCAGACCGCATTGTAGCGCTCGGCCAGCGTGCGCACGATCGCCGCCTTGTCGGGGAAGTACTGGTAGAGGGAGCCGATCGAGATTCCAGCCTTTTCAGCGACTTCGCTCATGCGCATGGCGTCGCTGCCCTTCTCCTGGATGATCGCCGTGGCGCAGGAAAGGATGTGCTCGACGCGCTCGCGGCTGCGCTTCTGGCTGGGCGTGCGGCGCAGCGCCGGCTCGTCGTCAGCGGGGATTGTGGAAGGGCTTGCATCGGGAATCATGAGTAATGCTCACATTTTGACTTGACTCCTAAAATACGAGGATTTATCACATTTGCAAATGTGAGAGATGCTCATGTTTTGCAATCAACCTCAGGAGGAAGCGATGACTGACAAACTCACACTGGTTCTGGGCGGTACGGGCAAGACGGGGCGGCGGGTGGCGGCCCGCCTTGAGGAGCGGGGTATCGCGGTGCGCATCGGCGCCCGTTCGGCATCGCCTTCCTTCGACTGGACGGATGAGGCGACCTGGGCGCCCGTGCTTGAAAATGTCGAGCGCATCTATATCAGCTACCAGCCGGATCTGGCGGTGCCGGGCGCCGTCGAAACCATCCGCAAATTCTCGAGGCTTGCCGTTCGCTCGGGCATCAAGCGGCTGGTGCTTCTGTCGGGGCGCGGCGAGGACGAGGCGGAAGCGGCCGAGCGCGAACTGCAGGCCTCCGGCGCCGACTGGACGATCATCCGGGCAAGCTGGTTCTTCGAGAATTTCAGCGAGGATTTTTTGACCGATTCCGTTCGCAGCGGATCGGTGTTCCTGCCGCCGGATGAGATCACCGAACCCTTCATCAGCACCGACGACATCGCCGACGTGGCAGTTGCAGCCCTTCTGGACGAGGGGCATGTCGGCAAGGTCTATGAGCTGACAGGCCCGCGGCTGATGACCTTTGCCCAGGCCGTGGCCGAGATCGCGACGGCTGCCAACCGCCGGATCGGCTATCAGTCCGTGCCGGTTGCCGACTTCACGGTGCAGTTGCGGGCCGACGGATTGCCTGATGACTATGTCGAACTCATCCGCTATCTCTTCACGTCGGTGCTCGACGGGCGCAATTCGCAAGTGACGTCCGATGTCGAGCGCGTGCTTGGGCGCAAACCGCGCGACTTCGCCGACTATGCCCGGGAGACCGCTGCAACTGGTGTCTGGAGTATCGCCGCATGATCCCGCTGATCCCCGCTCTGGCGTTTGCCGCCGCAATCGGCTCCGGCCTGATGGCCGGGCTGTTCTTCATCTTCTCGGTCTGCATCATGCAGGCTTTGTCGCGGCTGCCGGCGGAGCAGGGGATCGCGGCGATGAACGCCATCAACGTGGTGATCCAGAATCCGCTGTTCCTCAGTACCTTCATGGGCACGGCGCTTCTGGGGCTCGCGCTGGTCGTCGCGGCCTTCATCTGGGGCGGTAACGGCAGCCTGCTGCTGGCGGCCGGCGGCATCGCCTACGTCGCCGGCGTGCTGATCGTCACCATTATCTTCAACGTGCCGATGAACGATGCGCTGGCGGCTGCCACGTCTGGGCAGGCTGCCACCGAAATCTGGCAGCAGCACTACCTGACCGACTGGGTCTGGTGGAACCATGTGCGCACGATTTCCTCGATCGGCGCTCTGGCGCTGTTCATTCTGGGTTTTGCGCGCAGCTGAAGAGAACGACCGACGCGACCCTGTGAAGGTCCGCCGGTCGTTCATTTCAATCAACCAGCGAGCCGCAGGTGAGGTTGGCGATCGCGCCGGTCATGGCGCCCGCCCGGTCCGAGGCGACGAAGGCGGCATAGTCGGCGACCTCGTCGAGCCTCGGGAAACGGCCGAGCAATGTGCCGGACTTTGCCCGACCGTCGAGCATCTCCTCCACAGTGGTATCGAACCGGTCGGCAAACCCTTGAAAGACGGCGCGCGCATGCGAAGCTGGCAGTGCCTCGGGAATGGCATCCGGCCGCAGGCAGATGACGCGGATGCCATGGCTGCCGAGTTCGCCGGCGAGAATGCGCGAGAAGGTCTCGATGGCGCCGCAGGTGGTGCCGTAGCCGAGGAAACCCGAGCCGGACATGCGCGAGCCGGGCGTCGAAAGCGTCAGGATGACACCGCTGCCGTTTCTTTCCATCTGCGCTGCTGCCGCCTTGGCGGTGATGAAGTTGGCGCGGGTATAGGCTGCAATCGGGTGCTCGAACTGTTCCAGCGTCAGCTCAGAAAGCGGCGGGCCCTGAATGTGGGCAAAGCCGACAGCGGTCAGGACCACGTCGATCCTGCCGGTTCGGTCGACAACCGATTGCGCATGCCGCTCGACGGCGGCTTGATCCATCACGTCGAGGACGTCGAACTCCGCCTTTCCACCCGCCGCCCGTATTGCCTTGGCCGTACGATCCAGGGTTTCGGCCGTTCGTCCAACGAGAAAGACACTCGCGCCTTCGCGGGCAAAGGCACGCGCCGCAGCACCGCCGATGGCGCCGCTGCCGCCATAAACAATCGCACTCTTATCCTGAAGCAACATTGTAGCCTCCCTTGATCCTGTTGGGGTGAATGGGCGTGCGGCATGGGCCCCTGGATCGATATCGATCCAAGGGAGAAAACCGTGCAGCAAGTATGATGTGTTAACGGGTACTAGCGCGCAGCGATCTGCCGCGCATATTCCTGTTCGAGCCTAGTATGCTTGTTCCAGAAGCCATGCGAGGTGCGGTCGGAAACCACATCGGCGAGAATGTCGAGATGGGTGTGCCAGCCGGCAGCCACGCTTGCCATCATCTCCTGTGTCGCGATGCGCGAATGGGTGACCACCAGCAGCACTTCTGAGCCCTTGGCCTCCAGATCGAAGCGCACCTGCGACGGCGTCGGCGTGCCTTCGCCCCAGGTATAGGCCAACAGGTACGGCGGCTTGCAGGCGATGATGCGGCCATGGATACGGCTTTCGCCGGCAAGGGCGGCATATTTGGTTGGCGGCTCACCGCAATCCGTGCCGAGGTCCTCATGGCGGAAGATATGTTCGACCGTCGATTCGGCTATAGCACCTATGGTGCCCGACGCCATCCACTGGCGGCGCTTGTCCTCCTCCGTCAGGTAGGCCCAGATGCGCTCGATCGGGCCGGGCAACAACCGCTCGATGCGTGCCGCATCCGGCGCGACGATCCGGGCATATCCGCCGTCGTCCATGCCGGCTTGCGGTGTCATCGCTTCTTCTCCGTTTGCTGCGGCGTCGTGGTCTGCCTGTCTGCGGCCTTCGCGGCGTCCTCGGCCAGAAGCAGTGCCTCCAACACATCGATGCGTTGACGCCAGAAGGCTTCGTAATGGCGCATCCATTCCATGCCGGCATGCATCGGCTCGGCGTCGAGCCGGCAGACATGCGCCCGGCCGCGCACTTCGCGCCGCACGAGACCGGCGCCTTCGAGCACCTTGATGTGTTTCGATGCGGCGGCAAGCGAGATCGAGAAGGGTGCGGCCAACTCGCCCACCAGCCGCTCACCCGCTGACAGATCCTGCAGCATCGCCCGCCGCGTCGGGTCGGACAGCGCATGGAATACGGCGTCAAGCCGATCGTTCATATATTCAACCATGTCGTTGAATATCGCCGATCTCGCGGTTATTGTCAACCGATTGGTTGAATATCTCTGTGCCGATCCTTCCAGGCGACCAACGCCTCTGTGAGGTCCGCGGTCGGCACCATGCGGGCAAATTGTTCGCTTTCCACCAGAAGCCCCTCTGATATCGACATGTTGAGGCCGCGGGTGACGGCGGTGATGATCGTCTGGACCACAAGCGGTGAATGTCGCAGGATGCGTCTGGCAAGCGCGCGGGCGGCAGGCATGAGCTCGTCGTGGGCAACGACGCTGTTGACCAGCCCCAGTTCGAGCGCGTGTTCGGCCGAAAAGTCGTCGCCGGTCAAAAGCAGTTCCAGCGCGCGTTTGCGGCCGGCAAGCCGGGGCAGGCGCTGGGTGCCGCCAAAGGTCGGCGGCATGCCCAGCCTGATCTCGGGCTTGGCGAAACGGGCGCGATCGCTGGCAACGGCAAGATGCACGGCCTCGGTGATTTCGCAGCCGCCGCCATAGGCGAGACCGTTGACGGCGGCGATGATGGGCTTGGGAAATGCCTCCAGCCTTGCGGTCAGGCGCTGGCCGCGGCGGACGAAATCACGCACGGCGGTGTTCGCCCCCTTGGCAACGCTCCCGGAAAACTCGGGAATGTCGCCGCCGGCGGAAAAGGCCCGTTCGCCAGCACCGGTGATGATCACCGCGCCGACGGTGTCGTTCACCTCGATCATGTCGAGCAGACCCAAAAGCCAATCGATCAGTTCGTAGTTCAGCGCATTGAGCTTGGCCGGTCGGTTCAGCGTCAGAAGCGCGATGCCATCGGAAATCTGCAGCAATACGGTGTCGGACATGGTGTTCTCCCTTCCTCGCGTCGAGCGAGGCATTGACGAAAGAAGGCTAGGTGAGGGAAGATCAAAAGTATATTCACTAGTCGGTATACATCGATATGGCAAAACCAGAGCGCACCACCCGGGAAGGCATCATCGATGCCGCCTCGAAACTCTTCTATGCCGAGGGCATTCGCGCCGTCAGCGTCGACGCGGTGGCTGAAGCTGCCGGGGTGACGAAACGCACGCTCTATTACCATTTCGGGAGCAAGGACGAGCTGATCGCCGCCTATCTCGAAGGGCGCGACCAGCCGAACCTGGCGCTCTTCCGCAGATGGTTCGATGCAGCAGACGGCGATCTTGCCGCGAAGGTCGAGGCGATCTTCGTCAATCTCGCCCGGGCAGCGCGGCATTCGAAATGGAAGGGGTGCGGCTTCCTGCGCACGTCGGCCGAGCTTGCGAACATGCCCGGCCATCCCGCTATCCGCATCGGTGCCGCCCACAAGAAGAAGTTCGAGGCCTGGCTGACGCAGATGTTTGCCGTGGCGGGCATCGATGATGCAGGCGAGCTGGCGCGCCAGATGCTGTTGCTGCTCGACGGCAGTTTTGCAGTCGTGCTCCTGCACCGGGATGCGAGCTATATGGAGAGTGCCGGCAAGGCGGCAGCGACCCTCGTGCGTGTGGCGACGGCTGCCCGCTGATCTCGGGTTTCTGTCGTCAGGTTTTTTCGTCAGCTTCGACCTTGATGGTGCCGCAGGGATCGAGCACGACGCCGTCTTCGAAAGTGCCGGAGACCAGCCCGCTGACATCGACCCGGTCTCCCGGCTTCAAGGCGCTGTTGTTGTATTCCAGGCAAACGACGCGGGTCCTGGTTTGTGGGCAAAGGGTGGTGACGGCGATCGGATCCTGAACCTCCAACGACACGACCTCGGCCGTCAGCTCGACATCGGGCCACTCCGGCGGTTGCTTCTGCCAGCCCGCAACCATATGGAAGATCGCTTCGCAGCTGGTAACGTGCGGGCCGCCATCTTCGGCGATGGATGGCGCCGGCAGCAACAGAAGCGGCAGCAAAGTGCTGCGGGCGATCCGTTTCAGGTCAAGCATTGAGGTCTCCAATGAAAGAACACAAGGGGCGAAACGCCTTCGATTGGCGGCTTTTCCTTGGGTTCGGTTGGTTATTGATCGGCATTTTCGCCGATCGGCTAAATCTCTTCCTTCCGCGCGACAGGCATCTGC